>CANEXR010000215.1 GCA_947443815.1 Flavobacteriaceae bacterium
AACTAGTTCCTCTTCATTTTCATTTACAGCAACTTCCATCAAAAAATGATCATCTGTTGTTCTCACATCTGGATTTTCAGCTTCTTTAAAAGGCCATAATTTACTTCTCATATAAAAAGTAATAACCATTAAGTGAGCTGCAAAAAAAACTGTTTCTTCAAACATAATTGGAACAAAGGCAGGCATGTTTTCGATATAACTAAAACTTGGTTTTCCACCAATATCTTGAGGCCAATCTTGAATCATGATGTAATTCATCATCCAAGTTCCAAAAGATATACCACATATACCATATAAAAAGGCACAAATAGCTAATCGTGTTGGTGCTATTCCCATAGCTTTATCCAATCCGTGTACTGGGAAAGGAGTAAAAACTTCTTCAATATGATAATGAGCTGCACGTGTTTTTTTTACGGCATCCATCAATATATCATCGTCATTATAAATGGCGTATATTACTTTATTACTCATGATGTGAATCTTTATTTGCTTCTCTTTCTCTTTTGTAATTATCTCCTGTTCCTTTCAAAATTGTTTTAACCTCTGCCTGAGCGATTACAGGGAATGTTCTAGAGTATAACAAAAACAATACAAAGAAGAAACCAATTGTTCCTATGAAAATTCCAATATCTACGAATGTAGGTGAAAACATTGTCCAAGAAGACGGAAGGTAATCTCTATGTAAAGAGGTTACAATAATCACGAATCTTTCAAACCACATTCCAATATTTACAACAATTGAAATTATAAAAGAGAACATTATACTTGTTCTTAGTTTTTTGAACCACATGAATTGAGGAGAAAATACATTACAAGTCATCATTGACCAATACGCCCACCAATAAGGCCCAGTTGCTCTATTCAAGAAAGCATATTGCTCATATTCAACTCCAGAATACCAAGCAACAAATAATTCAGTAATATAAGCAACACCAACTATAGAACCCGTAATCATAATTACGATATTCATTAATTCAATATGTTGAATAGTAATGTAAGCTTCAAGATTAGAAACTTTTCTCATGATTATCAATAAGGTATTAACCATTGCAAATCCTGAAAAAACTGCTCCTGCAACAAAGTAAGGAGGGAAAATCGTAGTATGCCAACCTGGTATTACTGAAGTAGCAAAGTCCATAGATACAATAGTATGCACAGAAAGCACAAGAGGAGTAGCTAATCCTGCAAGGACTAATGAAACTTCTTCAAAACGTTGCCAATCTTTAGCTCTACCACTCCATCCAAAACTCAGTATAGAATAAATTCTTTTATTAAAAGGAGTAACTGCTCTATCACGTAGCATTGCAAAATCTGGCAATAGTCCTGTCCACCAAAACACTAAAGAAACTGAAAGGTATGTTGAAATTGCAAATACATCCCAAAGTAATGGAGAGTTAAAATTAACCCAAAGAGAACCAAACTGATTCGGTATAGGCAAAACCCAGTAGGCTAACCAGGGGCGTCCCATGTGAATAATTGGAAATAAACCTGCTTGAATAACTGAAAAGATAGTCATTGCTTCTGCAGAACGATTAATAGCCATCCTCCAACGTTGACGAAAAAGTAACAATACAGCAGAAATTAATGTTCCTGCGTGACCGATTCCAACCCACCAAACAAAGTTAGTGATATCCCAAGCCCATCCAACAGTTTTATTTAATCCCCATGTTCCAATACCTGTAGATACGGTGTAAATAATACAACCTAATCCCCAAAGGAAGGCTGTTAATGCGATTGAAAACACAATCCACCAATGTTTATTTGCTTTACCTTCAACAGGTGCTGCTACATCTACTGTTACGTCGTGATATGATTTATCACCTATAACTAAAGGTTTTCTAATGGTTGCTTCGTAGTGAGACGACATAATCCTTTATCTTGTTTCTTATTAATTATTTTTTTGTACTATGTATTTCTAACTTTAACGTGATAAATCACATTTGGTTTTGTGCCAACATGCTCTAATAAGTGATACATCCTATCATCAGCAACTAATTTAGCTACTTTGGCTTGTGCATCATTTATATCTCCAAATACCATTGCTCCAGTAGAACAAGCACTTGAACAAGCAGTTTGAAATTCACCATCAACAATTTCTCTTCCTTCTCTTTTAGCTTTTAAAATTGTTGCTTGTGTCATTTGTATACACATTGAACATTTTTCCATAACTCCACGAGAACGAACATTCACATCTGGATTTAAAACCATACGTCCAAGATCATCATTCATATGATAATCAAACTCGCTGTTTTTACTGTATAAAAACCAGTTGAAACGACGCACTTTATAAGGACAGTTATTAGCACAGTAACGAGTACCAACACATCTGTTATATGCCATATTATTTTGACCTTGACGGCTATGAGAAGTAGCCGCTACAGGGCAAACTGTTTCGCATGGTGCATGATTACAATGCTGACACATAACTGGCTGAAAAGAAACTTGAGGATTATCCCCTGCTTTTTCCATTTCATTAAATGTTGACAATGAACTTGATAAACCAGCAATATTTTCTTTCCTTTCATTATCCCCTTCAAAAGTACTTTCAGAAGAATAATATCTATCGATACGTAACCAATGCATATCACGGCTTCTTCTTACTTCTGATTTTCCAACAACAGGAACGTTATTTTCTGCATGACAAGCAATAACACAAGCACCACAACCAGTACAAGCATTCAAATCAATTGAAAGATTAAAATGATGTCCTACAGAACGATCAAAAGAATCCCACAAATCTACTTTTGTTGCTTCAACTTCTTTGTGATCTAATGAAACCATAGGTTGTTGATTCCATTCTTTTGCGTCTTTTGTATTGAATATTTCTAAAGAGGTTTCTTTGATAATATCTCCTCTTCCCATCAATGTTTTTTGACCTTGAACACAAGCAAATTCATGCTCACCTCCAGCTTTAACCAATGTTACAGATTGCACATTATTAAATCCTTTATACAAAGTATAAGCATTTAAACCTACTTGCATTTCTTCTTTTAAAGCAGCCTTACGACCATATCCAAGAGCCAAACCAACAGTGCCAACTGCCTGACCTGGCTGAACAATTACTGGAACGTTTTCAATTTTTAATCCATCAGCAGTTGTAATTGTAGCATAACTACCATTCAGACCACCATTAGCGACGATTTCATTAGTTAGCTCATATTTCTTAGCATCAGCATTAGAAACAGTAACATAATTATCCCAGGAAACTCTTGTAATTGGATCAGGAAACTCTTGCAACCATGGATTATTAGCCTGTTGACCATCACCCATACCTGTTTTAGTATAAAGAACTAATTCAAACCCTTCAATAGGTTTTGATTGAGCTAAGATATTTGCAGCACTTGTATAATCTGCAGTACCACCGGAAACAGCAGTAATAGCACCTACAAAAACTCCATCATGTAATACTTTATTCCAAGAAGAACCTGAAATTATACTAGCTGAATTTGTTTTTATATAATCATAGAAAGTTCCTGTAAAACCATTCAATGACAATAAAACATCTTGAAATTGTTTGGTATTAAATAAAGGTCGAATCGTTGGTTGCGTTAAGCTATAAGAACCCTTAGTAAGGCTTAAATCATTCCAAGACTCTAAATAATGAGGAACTGGAGCAGCAATTGTACTTAATAAAGCTGTTTCATCTTCTTTTAAAGAAAAAGCAACAGAAGTTTTTACTTTTTTAAGACCTTCAGTAAAGGAAGTTGTATCAGCTAAAGTATAAACAGGATTAACGCCGCTCATAATTAATGTATGAATACTACCAGCATTCATTTCTTTAACTAATTGAGCAACTTTCTCATTTGAACCTTTTCTTATTTGTCTTGTACCAGAAGTACTAAAAGCCTCACTTGCCAATACTTGATTGACAGCAATAACTAATAACTGAGCATTTTTATCCTGAATACCAGAAACCAAAACTCCTTTTGAACCTGCGGCTTTCAATTGTAGCGCCGCTTTAGTAACCTCTGTTTTAAATTTGTCTTCTAAAGTTACTGCAATAGAAGAACCTGTAACAATATTATATATCTGAACTAATGCTTGTTTTTGATTTGCAATTGACATTGGCAAACGCTTATCAGCAGCAGCACCAGACAAAGTCATATTAGCTTCTAACTGAAAATGACGTGACATTTTACCGCTTTTCGGAATTCTACCTTGAGCATAACCAGCATCATAACCTCCTCCTTGCCAATCTCCAAGAAAATCAGCATCTACAGAAACGATAAGAGAAGCTTTCGAAAAATCATAATCAACTAAAGCTCTTTCACCATAAACAGCTTCAAACGCATCAAGTGTTTCAGAAGATGAAACAGCGTCATATATCACATGTTTAGAGTTTGGATTTTTTGCAATAAAATCTGCAATTAACTTTTCAGTTGAAGGACTTGCTAATGTATTAGTTAATAATACTATTTGACCTCCTTTAGCTTTAGCGTCAGCAATACTCGAAACTATTTTTGAATTAACATCGGACCAACTTGTGTTTTTACCTTCAAACTTTGGCTCTTTCAAACGCATACTATCATATAATGAAAGTATAGAAGCATGAATTCGCGCATTTGCAGCAAATTTAGCACCCGCAATGGTATTGTTATCTATTTTAATTGGACGACCTTCACGAGTTTTAACTAAAATATTAGCAAAATCAAAACCGTCAAAAACAGAAGTTGCATAATAGTCGGCAACACCAGGAATAATTTGCTCTGGCTGCAACACATAAGGTATAGACTTATGAACAGGTCCTTCACAAGCTGCAAGAGTAGCTGCAGCAGTACTAAAACCAACGTACTTTAAAAAATCACGACGCGAAGTGGAAGAGGATGACAATGCATCATTATTCCCTAAAAATTCATCCGTAGGAATTTCTTCAACAAATTCGTTATTTTTAAGCGCCTCAACAATAGAACTATTCTTGTCTAGTTCTTCAACACTTTTCCAGTATTTTTTGTTCGATGACATATATAAATATTAAAATCTTAATAATTTGATTAATAATGACATTTACCGCATTCTAATCCTCCCATTTGTGCAGCAGTCAATTTATCTACACCGTATTTTTTCGAAAGTTGCTCATGAATTTTTGTATAATACTCATTGCCTTCCATTTTAACTTCCGTTTTTCTATGGCAATTAATACACCAACCCATTGTCAAAGGAGCAAACTGTTTTTGAATTTCATATTCTTGAACAGG
>CANEXR010000216.1 GCA_947443815.1 Flavobacteriaceae bacterium
TCTGCAGGAACCATGAAAGGACAAAATGGAATTCAGGATCTTTCGCTTACGCTAAAATACATGCCGATTGAAAAAACCGTTGGAAAAAATACCTATTCTGTTTATGCATTGGGTAGTTTTTCGGCACCAGTATCAAATTATCCTGCCGATTATCTTCCTTTGAGTATTGGTATGCAAAGCAAAACAGCTGCCTTACGATTAATGGGAGATTACCAAAGAGGCAATTTTTTCGCTACCCTTTCTGGAGCTTATGTAAAAAGAGCCAACATTACAATCGACAGAAATTCCTATTTGACCAATGACGAAGTGCATTATACGAACAAGGTTGATATGCCTGATTTAATTTCGGTGAATTTCAGAACTGGATTTCGTTCTAACCGATTGATTGCCGAGTTTATAATTGACAATTGGGTTACACAATCAGGTGGTTTTGATATTACCAAAAACAACATGCCTTTTCCGAGCAACACTATGAATTCTATACGATACGGGTTTAACTCTAAATATACTTTCAAAAAAATACCTCAATTATCACTTGTAGGCGGGTATAATTATGTGGCAGATGGAAAAAATGTGGGCAAATCAGATGCCTTTTACGGTGGTTTATTTTATGTAATTAATTTTAAAAAAACGAGCAAACAAGATGAAAAATAATATTCAAAAAACAATCTATACCAGTCTTCTAGCTATATTCCTTGCCTGCACTTATTCGTGTAGCGACGATATTACAGAGAGAAATGAAGCGTTTCAAGCTTTGAATCCTACTAATACAGATGCTTTAGCAGGAACATGGAAACCTGTTTTGTTAACTGCACCCGATGAGTTTGCCTTGGACGCACCAATAGCTACCAACACACCAGCCTTTACAAGAGAAATCAATGAAATAAAAAGTTACCAAGCCAATCTAACAGAGGCGCAAAAAGGCATCATCAAATACTGGAGCGCCGGTGGTGTATTGCGTTGGAACGAAATCATGCGTACCTTAGTAGCGAGACACAACCGACCACCGTATCAAAATGAAGACGGTACCTATCCTGCACCATCAGGAGCTAATCCTTTTAATAATCCGCAGTTTCCGTTTTCTAATCCACCTTATGCCGCTAGAGCTTACGCCTATGTTAGCGCTGCACAATATGATGCAATGATTGCTGCTTGGCATTATAAAAAACTATACAATAGAGCTGCTCCATATACAGTTGATACCAATTTATTGGTTTTGATTCCAAAAAGCACGATGCCATCCTACCCTTCCGAGGACGGAGTTTTATCTGGTGTTACGGTTGAATTATTGAAATTATTATTCCCTACCGAAATTGCTTATATCGATGGAAAAGCAGAAGAAGAAAAATTATATCGCATTATGAGCGGCGCCAATGTTCGCAGTGATATTGATGCTGGAATTAGTTTGGGACGAAAAATTGCTAGTAAATTCATTGCTCGTGCAGCAACTGATGGCGCAGGAGCAGCCATTGGAACCCCTGAAATCTGGGCACAATTAGAAACACAAACAATAGCCAAGGGAGAAACGCCTTGGATATCTTTAGAATCTCCAAAAAGACCTCCGATGTTGCCTTTGTTTGGAAAAGTAAAATCATTTTTAATGACGCCACAAATGGTAATTGATAGCCGTCCTGTGGCACCACCATCCACTAAATCACCTGAATTTGCAAAAGAATTAGCTGAAATAAAAGCATTTAGCAACAACAATTCTAAACAAAACCAGCAGATTGTTACCTTCTGGGCTGATGGTGTAGGAACTTATACCCCACCAGGACATTGGAACGCCATTGCAGCCGAAGCATTTGTATCTGAAAACTATAGCGAAGTACGATGGGCTAGAAATATGGCCTTATTAAATCTTTCTATGATGGATGCCGCCATTAGTTGTTGGGATGCTAAATATACTTATTTCAATCCAAGACCTTCGCAAGTAGATCCTTCTATAAAATCAACTACGGGAGTCCCTAATTTTCCTGCTTACGTTTCGGGGCATTCTACTTTTAGCGGTGCTGCTTGTACGGTTTTGTCACATATCCTTCCGGCTAAAGCAGCCAGTTTCAAAGCTATGGCAAAACAAGCCTCAGACTCTCGCATGTTTGGCGCCCTTCATTACCGAAGTGATTGCGAAAAAGGATTGATATTAGGCGAAACCGTTGGTAATTTTGCGGTTGCTAGAGCCACAACTGATGGCGCAGAATAAAGAATACATTGGTGTTTTTTACTAAATAGTTAATTTCAAATGGTTTGTTTTAAACATTAAAAAATAGCAATATAACCTAACAGGCTTTTAAGTCTGTTGGGTTTTTTAAGCCTTAAAAACTATTGCCGATTCATAGCTCGCATAAAATTTAAATTTAAAATCAGTATGAAATCTTCCTTTCTTCACCTCTATTTCCAGTTCAGCCAAAAGATGGAAAAACACAGCATTAATTTAATACGAATTTCTCTAGCCATTGTCTATATCTGGTTTGGTGCCCTAAAAATTTTTGGGATGAGCCCTGCCGGTGAACTCGTAGAACAAACCGTTTATTGGTTTAAACCTGAAATATTCATGCCCATTCTCGGTCTTTGCGAAGTAATTATTGGACTTGGATTACTCCTAAAAAAATACATTCCTTACACTATAGCACTCTTATTAATGCACATGATGGTTACTTTTTTTCCCATTTTTATAGTAAAAAAAGCCTGTTTTGATGCATTCCCTTATTGTCCCACCTTGATAGGGCAGTACATTATCAAAAATCTTGTTTTAATTTCGGGCGCCCTTGTAGTGGCGGCTAAATACAATCAAACCTATTATGCTAATTTAAACAGTGGCACTAAGTAAAATATTTTTATTTTTACATTTCTTTATGTATTTTATAAAAAATAAAAAAACAGCCTAATGCCTACTTTACACTACAAAAGAGCCACTACTTATGCCGAGTTAGAACAAATTCGCGCCTTACAAATACAGAATAGCATTCCGAATATCACGCCCGAAGAAAAACTTCAAGAAGGCTTTGTCACGGTGCAACATACGGTGGAATTGCTTGAACAAATGAACAATGCCTGCGCCCATATTATTGCAAAAGATGGGGAAACTGTAGTGGGTTTTGCTTTGGTAATGCTTCCCGAGTTCAGAAACGAGATACAAGTGCTGGCCTCCATGTTTGACCGAATCGATTCTTTATTGCCAAACCCAAGTTCTTATGTGGTAATGGGGCAAATTTGTGTCGCTAAAAAATACCGAAAACAAGGTATATTTAGAGGATTATATGCTTTTTATAAAGAAGAACTTCAAGACCAATTTGATTTTTTAATAACAGATGTCGCCGTAATCAACGAGCGTTCCATGCAAGCACACGAAGCGGTTGGTTTCAAAAAAATAGATACCTATGAAGAAGACGCTGTTGTTTGGAATATAATAGCTTGGGATTGGAGACATTAATACTGCAGTTGTAGAATACGCAATAGTTTAAGTCAAGAACAATTAAAAAAAACAATTCTTTAAAATAAAGACTGTTAAAATGTTTGCTCAGTATTCACGACAAATTTAGTTACTCATTAGCACTCTTTTCGTAGGTTTTTTTGTTTTGTTCTCCATTATAAAGGCGTTTGTATTTTTTGTATTTAAAGAACAAAATATAGGTAATAGTAGGATGAATGATCACAAACAAAATGACATTTAGTTGTTGATAAGTTATGCCAAGTAGGTTGCTCATTACTTGCATTATTTTAACGCATATCCAAAAAATAGTATCCATAGTTGATTTTTTTTTAATTAGACTAAAAATTGTTTACTTAAAAAAAATTAAGAGACTTGAAGTCTTGAAATTTCGAATAGCAAGAAAAAAGCCTCTTGAAATCTTCCAAATAATTTTACGAACATTTCTACATTTTGAACGCAAATAATTTGTTCTATTTCCTTATGAAATTAAGGTAGCCATATCTTCTTTGTCCAAGTATCCATTACAAACGCCAAACTCAATGAGTTGATTGTCTTCAAAGTCAAAAATGAAAGCAATCTGCTTGGCATATACCACGCCGTTCATAGGTATTGGAGCTTGTTTGTGCTGGTAGGTCCATTTGTATACTTTTACATTTTTTCCAAATTCACAAAACAGGCATTTGGAATCAAACGGTGTCACTTTTAAAAGTTCTGTTCCTATATGAGGTCTATTCCAACTGGCCATACTGTTTTTTATCATTTCTAGAACGGCTTCATAGTCTTCAACAAATGACAAGTCATATTTGGTAAAAAGCTTTGTAAAAAGATCTAGTTCCATTGTTTTACAAGCCATTTTCAGGTCTTTTAAAAATGCTTTTGTCATTTCTGGAGTAAAATAGTCTTTGTCTAAAATAATTTTTGTGTTGCTCATAATTTTCGTTTTTATTATTAATACGAAATGGATTAAAAGGTAACCTTTGTTTTTTATACTATTACGAAAACTCTTCTGATTGGTGCCACTATGATTGTTTTAAATATTTTTCAAAAAAGGGTTGCCTTTTTGGTTTTTGGGTATTAATGATTAAAGGGTAAAGATCAATTTATAATTAATTATTTGAATGCTTATGGATATCGTTAGAATTTTGCTATTTGTTGGTTTATGGTCATTGGTTACTGTAACTCTTACTCCATTTAAAAATTTTATAATGAGAAAAATGAAATCAGTTTACAACAAAATTAAATTTACAAGTCGGAGGATTTACAGGGTTTTAAATGTAAATAAGTTCCCTGATTTTGTTTGGAAAGAACTTATTAAATTCCATAAAAGTGCTGAATGGAATTTTGGACAATTTGACAATAACAAGCATATCGAGTGTACTTTTGCGGTTGATGATACTAATTATGTAAATTTTAATTACACTGTAAATTCTGATAACCTAACATTTAGATCAATAATACTTCAAAGTTTTAATGAAGAAATTACTAATGATATATTAATATTAGCATCCCATTTTAATGGATTATTAAGTTTTGGGGTTGTTAAGGTGAGTATAAAATATAATTATGTTGAATTTGAATATTCTAGGGATTTATTAACCTATTCCTTGTTCTCTTCAGAAATAAATTCAGATACTGACACACATTTTAAATTAACGAAAGATTGTTTTTGGTCTTTTACGAATTTAATTGAAACCGGTGACGACCCTGTGTTTGTTTTTTCTGAACTTTTGAGAAGAAAAAAAA
>CANEXR010000217.1 GCA_947443815.1 Flavobacteriaceae bacterium
GGAAACCAAACACTACAATTACCTTATTTTCGGTCACCGACACTTACCCATGAAAGTAACGGTTGGTGAAAATGCCGAATATGTAAACCTAGGAGATTGGATCAGCTATTTTACCTATGCCGTTTTTGATGGCGAAAATTTGGAGATTAAAAAATATACTTCTTAATTCATTCCTAAGCCAAATAAACAAGTATTGTATTTTTTACTCTTCATTTTCATGCGCATCAACCTCTTTTTGTAAATCTAATTGTCTAAAAGTTGGTGATAGTGTACCAGTTATAAAAACGGTTATCAATGTCATGCTTCCGCCAAAAACTACAGCGGTAACGGTTCCCATTAATTTGGCAGTTAATCCGCTTTCAAAAGCCCCCAATTCATTAGAGGAACCTACAAAAATAGAATTTACAGCTGCAACACGACCCCTCATATTATCTGGGGTTTTGAGTTGCAAAATAGTTTGGCGTATCACCACCGAAATACCATCAAAAACCCCACTCAAAAATAAAGCGGCAACGGATAACCAAAAAATAGTAGAAAGTCCAAAGACAATAATACATATCCCAAAAGCAAAAATTGCAGCTAATAATTTCATTCCTGCATTTTTAGTAAAAGGGATATATGCGGAAAGAATAAGGGTTAAAAAAGCACCAACAGCGGGCGCAGCTCTCAATACTCCAAATCCTTCGGGACCAACTTTTAAAATATCTTGTGCAAAAACAGGTAATAAGGCTACTGCTCCGCCAAATAAGACTGCTATCATATCCAAAGACAAAGCGCCTAAAATGGTTTTGTTTTGGAAAACAAATTTCACACCTTCTTTTAAACTTTCCGTTATGGGTTCCCCAATTTTTGGGTTCAAAATAGGTTTGGTTGCAATTTGAGATAAAGCTGTCAGCGCAAAAATCGAAAAACAAAATACCAAACACATCGACCAATGGACGCCAATCCAGGTTATTGAAAAACCAGCAACAGCAGGTCCCAAAACAGAACCAATTTGCCAAACGGAACTACTCCATGTTGCAGCATTTGGGTAGCTTTTTTTAGGAACAATTAAGGCTAAAAGGGAGAATATGGTTGGTCCCAAAAAAGCACGAACTAATCCACCTAAAAAAACTAAAAAGTAAATGGAATACAAAATAGTACGAGTAGAAAAATCACTTACAATAAGTGGCCAAGTCAGTAAGAATAACCCAAAGCTAATAACAGAAAATCCTAAAATACATTTTAAAAGCAATCCCTTTTTTTCTTTTTGATCTACAATATGCCCCGCAAATAGCGCCATTGAAATAGCCGGAATAATTTCCATTAATCCAATGATTCCTAACGAAAGCGGATTTTTGGTTAAACTGTAAACTTGCCATTCAATGATAATAAATTGCATGGACCAAGCAAAAACCATGGCAAAGCGCAAGAGCAAAAAAACATTGAATTCACGGTATCGTAAAGCTGCGTAGGGGTCGTTCTTTTTCATGTTTATTGAATGTCTTTTAATCGTAATTGTATGGAAACTTTGTCATTCCATTCATTTTCATCAATGCAATACAAAGCATCAAATGGTTTTTTATTAGTGGTTAAATCAAATTTAGCTCCCAAGCCAAAACCTATTGCGGCAATACCTTCTGAATTGTTTTGTTTTACAAAAAGTTTAATATGTTCCTCCTCTTTACCCATAGGTTTTCCGTAACCTGTGTCTTTTATGTTTTTTGTCAAGAAAATAGGGGTCATATTTTGAGGTCCAAAAGGTTCAAATTGTTTTAAAATTCGCGTTAGTTTTGGAGTTATCGCAGTAAAATCAATTTCGGTATCAATGGTAATTTCTGGAATTAATTGGTCGGGATGAATAGTTTCTTGTACTATTTTTTCAAAAGCATTTTTGAAGTTTTCATAATTTTCAGCCTTTAATGTCATTCCGGCTGCATACATGTGACCCCCGAATTGTTCCAAATGTTCCGAGCAAGCTTCAAGTGCATTATATACGTCAAAACCTCTTACTGAGCGAGCTGAAGCGGCATATTTATCGCCACTTTTTGTAAAAACCAAGGTAGGTCTGTAATAGGTTTCTATCAATCGAGAAGCTACAATTCCGATAACCCCTTTGTGCCAATTTTCTTTAAAAACTACTGAGGTAAATCTTTTTTGCTCCTGATTTTCTTCAATTTGCAGGAGAGCTTCTTGGGTAATTTGTTTGTCTAAATCTTTGCGTTCTGTATTGTAAGCTTCGATTTCTGCAGCAAATTGTTGGGCTTGTTCAAAATCAAATTCGGTTAATAATTCCACAGCATGATTTCCATGTTTTATTCTTCCTGCTGCATTTATTCTTGGGGCAATGATAAAAACAACATCAGTGATATCGAGAGTTTGTTTTTTTAATTGGTGTGTCATAGCCTTGATTCCTGGTCTTGGATTGGCATTAATGACTTGCAAACCAAAATAGGCTAAAACCCTGTTTTCTCCAGTCATTGGGACAATATCAGCTGCGATTGCTGCAGCAACTAAATCCAAATAGGAAATTAAATCGGTAATGGTTTGATTTCTATTTTTGCCTAAAGCCTGAATCAATTTAAAACCAATCCCACAGCCACATAGTTCATCATAAGGATAGTTGCAATCCGCTCTTTTTGGGTCTAGAACGGCAATTGCTTCGGGCAAAAATGCTCCGGGTCTGTGGTGGTCGCATATAATGAAATCAATGTTTCGTATTTTGGCGTAGGCCACATGTTCAATTGATTTTATACCGCAATCCAAAGCTATAATTAAGGAGAATCCATTATCATCAGCAAAGTCAATTCCTTTGAAAGAAATACCGTAACCCTCGTCATACCGATCTGGAATGTAGGTAGCTACATTGGGATAAAAGCTTTTTAAATAAGAAGAAACTAACGAAACTGCTGTTGTTCCGTCTACATCATAATCACCAAAAACCAAAATATTTTCTTGATTGGCTATTGCTTTTTCGATCCGAGAAACTGCTTTTTCCATATCTTTCATCAGATACGGATCGTGTAAATCGGCTAATGTAGGACGGAAAAACTGTTTTGCATCTTCAAATGTTTCAATCCCTCTTTGAACCAATAAGCTGGCTACAAAATCTTCTACATTCAAGGCTTGCGCCAATTGTTTTACTTTTTCTTCGGAAGGTTTTGGTTTGAGGTTCCAACGCATATTGATTTGGGATTATAAGATTTTCAGTAAGGATTTTGTCAAGTTGAGTGCAGTCGAGACACATCAATTGGTCTCGACCTGACACCGAATAGTAACTTTTATTTTGAAACTAAAGCTACTCCTTCAAATTGAATTCCATTCCAACCAGTTTTCATAAAATTCCGAATATTTTGATGATTGATTCCAGTTGGATCTCCTAAAACATCTTCGAAATAATACGCGCCAAAACACGCTAATGTTTCATTTTGGGTTAACTGTTGTAATTTTGCGAAAGCAAATAACTTACAAGAACCAGAATTTTCTCCTGCAGCATTGTATTGCAATCCGTTTTGAAAAGCGGTAGGCGTAAAATTATAATTGGCCTCAATTACAGCAATTGTTTCTGTAAAAAGGAGGTTTTCTGGGGTTTGTTTTAGTTGGTCTAAAAAGGATGTTAGGTTCATGTCTTATTTTATTCTTCTTCTGAAAATTTATTTTTTTTAGGTTCTTTAGATACTACTTTTCCACCTACAACGACTACAATTTCGCCTCTTGGAGCTGTTTTTTCAAAATGGCTGAGTACTTCTCGAACAGTACCACGAACATTTTCTTCGTGTAGTTTTGATAATTCTCTCGAAACACAAATGGGTCTGTCTTCGCCAAAATAAATACTAAATTCAACTAATGTTTTAAGTAGTTTGTGTGGAGATACATACAAAATCATGGTGCGGGTTTCTTCGGCTAATGCCAAATAGCGGGTTTGTTTCCCTTTTTTGTCAGGCAAGAAACCTTCGAAAACAAATTTGTCATTGGGCAATCCGCTGTTGACTAATGCTGGGACAAAAGCAGTTGCTCCTGGCAAACATTCTACTGCAACACCATTTTCGACACAAGCACGCGTTAATAGAAATCCAGGATCAGAAATAGCTGGTGTTCCTGCGTCCGAAATCAGCGCAATATTTTCGCCAGCTTTCAATCTAGAAATCAAATTTTCGATTGTTTTATGCTCGTTGTGCATGTGGTGGCTGTACATGTGGGTGCCAATTTCAAAGTGTTTTAATAATTTTCCGCTGGTTCGGGTGTCTTCAGCAAGAATTAAATCGACTTCTTTGAGAATTCGGATGGCACGAAAAGTCATGTCTTCGAGATTGCCGATGGGTGTTGGTACAATATATAATTTTGACATAGCTATGTTGTGAAACACAAATCCCGACTTATATCGGGATTTGTTTCTAGTTGGATTTGTATACTAAAGCATTCATTTTAAGAGAATTTTTTTTCAATAATTTCCATAAAACGTTGGGCATATTCTTCTTTTCCTTCCCAATTGTTATAATCAGGTTTGACCATTTCTTCAATGAAATCTTTGGTTTCTTCAAAAGTATCGAACGTAATCAATTGGTTTAAAACACGATTGTAATCCTCACTACTGTTGCCAAAAAGTTGTTTTGTAAAAGCAATGCGATCGTTCAAATCGATTTGTATTCCTTTGGCAAGTTTTTCATTGAGAGAAACTGATTTTGGTTCAATATTTTCTTCTTCTTCTTCTTCTTCTTTTTCTTCTTCAACTGTTACAGGAATAAGTTCTTTTTCTTCAAGATCAATGGCAATTGCAGTTGGAATGTTTTCAAGCGAATGTACTTTTACAAATTGTGCGTCACTATAATTCCCACCTAATAAATCTTCAAAGGAAATTTGAACTGCTTCCTGTTTTTTTGGAACCTCCAGCTCTGTTTCTTCTTCGGTTAATTCAAATGCAGGAACAAAAGACAAATCTTTTGCAGGAATATTTTCTAGCGGAGTTTCAATAGTTTCTTCTGCTATAGTTTCGATTTCAGGTGTTGCAATGGTATCAGTCTGAGGGGTTTCATTTATGGTGTCCACAACCTCAGGAATGTTATGTGTAGATGGAGTTTCTTGGATTGCATCGAAGGCTTCTTCAATTTGTTTTTCAATTTCAGCTTGACCAATAGTAGGTTTAACTTCTCCAAATTGTGTGTCGATAAACCGCAAGACCGCTA
>CANEXR010000218.1 GCA_947443815.1 Flavobacteriaceae bacterium
CGGATATGAATTTGAGTCGAAAATTAGGCTTGATTTTAGGTGTAGTCTTGTGAAAAAAATATTAAATCTCAATCTATTAAAAGATTGGGATTTTTTTGTTTGTAAGCTTATTGTGTGAATGCAGGTTTTGTGTGAGGGATAGGAGCAAGTACCGAAGTACTGCGTATAGCCCGACAGCATTAGAAAAAGGGGCTTTTATTGAGACTATTGTGCAGCCCCTTTTTTCTAATGGTGGCACACCCAAATAATGGTTATTTGTAAAAAAAAACACTCTAAAAACGAATTTAGAGTGTTTTAAATAATTGGTTATTTATTTAGCAAATGGTTTGTTATTATAGGTATTCTCCGTGTTGAGAGATATCTAATCCTAAATCTTCTTTGTCTTCACTAACTCTTAGAGGAGTGATTTTATTAACGATGAAGAATAATGCATAAGAAACAGTGAATGCAAATATAGATACAAGTACAAGAGCTTTTAATTGGATTAAGAACAAAGTAGCATCCCCGAAAATTAAACCTTGATTGTCACCTACGATTGGGTTGATTGCTTTTGATGCAAATACACCTGTTAAAAGCATACCTACCATTCCACCAACACCGTGACAAGCAAATACGTCTAAAGCATCATCAATTTTGCCTTTTGGAAATTTACTTACTACAAGATTACTTACTACACTAGCAATAATACCGATAGTTACTGCATGAGGAATACTTACGAAACCTGCAGCTGGTGTGATAGCAACTAAACCAACAACAGCACCAATACAAGCACCCATTGCAGATAATTTGTGACCTAATATTTTATCAAGAAATACCCAAGCCATAGCAGCAGCAGCAGCAGCAACAGTTGTAGTTCCTAATGCTTGAGCAGCAAGAGAGCTAGCTCCTACAGCAGAACCTGCGTTGAAACCAAACCATCCAAACCACAATAAACCTGTTCCTAATAATACATAAGTAATACGAGCAGGGTTTACTTTTTGAACTTTTCTTTTTCCTAAGAACATGGCTCCAGCAAGAGCAGCCCAACCAGCACTCATGTGAACTACAGTTCCACCAGCAAAATCCAATACTCCCATTTTAAAGAATATTCCATCAGGATGCCAAGTCATGTGACATAATGGAGCATATACTAATAATATAAATAAAACCATAAATAATAAGTAAGCCCAGAAACGAATACGTTCTGCAAAAGCTCCTGTTATTAAAGCAGGTGTTATGATAGCAAATTTTGCTTGAAAAAAGGCAAATAAAAGTAATGGAATTGTTGGTGCTAATTCCCAAGCAGTGCCAGCGCTAACTCCTTGAAAAAGCATATTTGATGTTGGGTCACCAATAATACCACCTATAGATGGTCCAAAACACAACCCAAATCCGATTAATACCCACAATACAGTTACAACTACCATGGCCATAAAACTTTGTAACATGGTACTAATTACATTCTTTTTACCAACCATACCACCGTAAAAGAATCCTAAACCTGGAGTCATAATTAATACTAGAGCAGTGGCAACAATCATCCAAGCTGTATCTCCAGTATCTAATTTTAATTGAACAATGTGAGCTCCTAAAGTTGATGATTCGGTAACAAAATAATTGGAGAATAAGGTTAGTACCAAAATTGTGATTAGTATCACACTTAAAATAATTTTTCGCATAGTTTTTAGTTTTAAATTTCGATAAAAATATAAAATGATTCCATAACCCCTGTTAAAAACATGATCTAATGTTTTATTTTTATTAATTTTTCAGTTTACCCCCTTTAATTTTGAGGGTATATGATAATTTAATGTTAATATTTGTAATTTGTCAATGTGAATTTTATTTAATAAAACAGATTATTCTATAATTTCTTGTTGTTTTATGAGAAATACTACATTTTTGAATAAAGAAAACGAACATTTTATTGTATTTAATAACAAAAAGTTCTGTTTGTAAATACTTGTTTAAAATTTATTTTAAAATATGCTGGCTTAAAATTTTATACACTTCGTTAATATTGTTGCCCCCTTTTCCAAATTGTTTGACAATAGGTGTGTTATCATTATTTAGCCAGATTTTTAATTCAGCATCTAAATCTAATATTCCTGCACTTTCTTTGGAGAATTTTTTAATGTTAAAATAAGGGATTGACATATAGTCAACTTTGGTTCCAACCAATTGTTTTTCGACTAGTATTAATCTTTTGTTTGTAAAAATGAACATGTCTTTGATAAGCTTGTATGCTTTTTCTATTTGTTCCCCATCAATTAATATGGGTTCAAATTCTTTTGAAACATTTTCAATATTTACTTCTGATGCATTACCTAAAATGGCATTGAATATTCCCATGATTTGTTTTTTTAGATTTGTTTTTCAAAAATAAATTAAATTAAGATAGTTTGAATTATGTTTTTCTAAATTATTTCTTTTGATAAAATTACACATTAATTGCACTATTGATATAAGGATTATTTATTCAGTTCTTATTTTTATAAGATTAGTACTATTTATAATTTAAATTGTATTATTTTTGGGTATAAAAACCTACTAATTATGTTAGTTAAAGTATATGGAAGTGCTGTTTTTGGAGTTGAAGCCACAACAGTAACAGTAGAAGTAAATATGGATAAAGGTATAGGGTATCATTTAGTTGGTTTACCAGATAATGCTATAAAAGAAAGTAGTTATAGAATTGCTGCCGCTCTGAAAAATAACGGTTATGGCATGCCTGGTAAAAAAATCACTATCAATATGGCTCCTGCCGATTTACGGAAAGAAGGCTCTGCCTATGATTTAACATTAGCAATAGGCATATTAGTAGCTTCAGCACAAATAAAAGCAGATGATGTAGATCGTTATATTATAATGGGAGAACTTTCACTTGATGGGAGTTTACAACCTATTCGGGGCTCTTTGCCCATTGCCATAAAAGCAAAAGAGGAGGGATTTAAAGGTTTTTTTCTTCCCAAACAAAATGCGAAAGAGGCTGCTATTGTCTCTGGTTTGGATGTTTATGGTATAGAAAATGTTCAAGAAGTTATCGATTTTTTTGAAGGGAAAGGTACATTAGAACCCACAATAATTGATACCAGAGCAGAATTTTATAAAACGTTAGATTTTCCTGAATTTGATTTTTCGGATGTTAAAGGTCAGGAAAGTATAAAAAGGTGTATGGAAATTGCTGCAGCTGGTGGGCATAATATTATTCTAATTGGACCACCTGGAGCAGGAAAGACAATGCTTGCCAAGCGCTTGCCTAGTATTTTGCCTCCTATGACTTTGCGTGAAGCATTAGAAACTACAAAAATACATAGTGTTGCAGGAAAACTTAAAGAAGTAGGTTTGATGAATCAACGTCCTTTTCGGAGTCCACATCATACAATTTCTAATGTCGCTTTAGTTGGAGGAGGAAGTTATCCACAGCCAGGAGAAATTTCGATGGCACATAATGGTGTTTTGTTTTTAGATGAATTACCTGAATTCAAAAGAGATGTTCTTGAAGTCATGCGACAACCATTAGAGGATCGAGAAGTAACTATTTCTAGGGCCAAATTTACAGTTACTTATCCTTCTTCATTTATGTTAGTAGCGAGTATGAATCCAAGTCCAAGTGGATTTTTTAATGACCCAGATGCGCCACAAACTTCTTCACCACATGAAATGCAACGGTATTTGAGCAAGATTTCAGGACCATTATTGGACCGAATTGATATACATATTGAAGTAACACCGGTTCCGTTTGAAAAGCTTTCAGATGATAGAAAAGCCGAAAGTAGTGTGGCAATAAGAGCAAGAGTAACTTCTGCACGAGAAATTCAGTCTGCGCGTTTTGAACAAATGGAAAACATTCATTATAATGCTCAAATGAATACCAAACATATTAGAGAATATTGCGCTTTAGATGATGCATCGAAACAATTATTAAAAACAGCTATGGAACGATTGAATCTCTCTGCAAGAGCCTATGATAGAATCCTAAAAGTTGCTAGAACTATAGCAGATTTGGATGCAGCCCCAAAAGTTATTTCATCTCATATTGCAGAAGCAATTCAATATAGAAGTTTGGATCGTGATGGCTGGTTGGGGTAGTTAATGTAGCATTTAGCTCCGCAAAGTCTCCGACTTTGAGGTAGTGATTTTCAGTCTCTGACTGATTTTGTTTTGGAATATTTAATTTCAATGTCAGTCACAGACTGACGAACGCATCCTCAAAGTCGGAGACTTTGCGGAGCGAGAACAGCACTTTTAAAAATATATAAAAATTAAATTAATTTCAAGCTCCGCAAAGTCTCCGACTTTGAGGTAGTGATTTTCAGTCTCTGACTGACCTTAAAAAAACAAAATGAAAGAGAAAGAAGGATTCATAATTCGAGATCAATCCAAAGCGCATTTTATAACAGCAACAGTTGTGGACTGGGTTGATGTTTTTTCTAGAAAAACCTATAAAGATTGTGTCATCGAAAGTCTGGTTTTTTGTATAAAAAACAAAGGAATGATTTTGTATGGATTTGTAATTATGTCCAATCACATTCATTTAATCATTCAGTCAGAAAACAGTAAATTATCAGATTTAATTCGGGATTTCAAGAAGTTTACGGCAAAGACCATTTTGAATAAAATAGAAACTGAGTCAGAAAGTAGGGCTGATTGGATGCTGAAACGTTTTGAATTTGCTTGTAAAAGTCATAGCCGAAATGAAAAATATCAGTTTTGGCAATATGGAAATCATCCCGAAGAAATTTTTTCAGAAAAGTTCTTTTGGTCGAAATTGGATTATATTCATTTGAATCCTGTTCGCTCAGGAATTGTTGCTAAAGCTTCTCATTATATTTATTCCAGTGCTTCCAATTATGTTGAAGATAGTGGAATTATAGCAATTACAAAAGTTGATAATCCGGTAATAGATGTTTTGAAACCACAATCAATTAGCACAATCTATAATTGGTAACGAAGGTCGGAGACCTTTTATCACATCCACAAAGTCGGAGACTTCGCGTAGCTTGAGACTTTTATATATTTTGCGGTTTTTAAAAATATTTAAATTAAAAGCTTAAAGTTTTGAGATTGCGGAGCAGATTAGAAAAACAATCCCCCGCTAGGGAAGTGACTTTTGATTTTTACCGATTTTATTTTCAAATGTTTGAATTTTAAGGCCAATC
>CANEXR010000219.1 GCA_947443815.1 Flavobacteriaceae bacterium
ATATTGATGCCGATAAAGTAGGGAATGATGAAAATGCAGCTCATTTGAAATTAAAATTGAAAAAAAGTTTTTCAGATCGATTGAAATTGTCTTTTGGAGCTGATTATTTCATGACACAATTCAATGAAGATTTTAAAGAAAATGCGAATGCCACTTTTACCAATGGTTATGGTGCTAATATTGCAGCAATTTATACCGAAGCGGATATTTTCTTTTCGAAAAAATGGGCTGCAAAACTTGGATTGAGAGCTTCAAATAATGATTTATTAAACGAAACAGCTATTTCACCAAGAATATCTTTTGCATACAAAATGGCTAAAAACAGTCAGTTTTCATTGGCTTATGGTGATTTTTCGCAAGCTCCAAGCGTGGATTATATAAAATACTCAAAATTTCATCAGTTTGAAAGCGAAAAAGCATCTCATTATATTTTGAATTATCAATACAATAAAAACGGGAAAACCTTTCGAGCTGAGGCCTATTATAAAGACTACAGCAATTTGGTGAAATTTGATTCGCCTACAATTCAATACAATTCGGTATTCAATAATAATGGTTCTGGTTATGCCAAAGGCTTAGATTTGTTTTGGAGAGATGGAAAATCAATCAAAAACTTAGAATATTGGGTTTCCTATTCTTATATCGATTCTCAAAGAGATTATAAAAACTATACTGCTGAAGTTACTCCAAGTTTTGTGGCAAATCATAATTTGTCTCTTGTAACAAAATATTTCATTACCGATTGGAAATCACAAATAGGCTTTACTAATTCCTTTAGTTCAGGGAGACCTTATAATAATCCGAACGAAGTGAAATTCATGAATGGGAAAACAAAATCATACAATAATTTGAGTTTTAATTGGGCCTATATATTAACAACCCAAAAGATTTTGTATTTCTCAGTTTCCAATGTTTTAGGAAGTCAAAATGTGTTTGGGTATGAATATGCTAATAATCCAGATGCGACCGGTGTTTTTAACAGAAAAGAAATTACACCAACAGCCGATCGTTTTTTCTTTGTAGGCTTCTTTTGGACAATCAGCCAGGATAAAAAAGAAAACCAACTGAAGAATCTTTAGACTTTCTACTTCAGTTACAATTCATCCTTTAAAATTGACAGTTCAGTAAGTATAAATTTATAATCCATAAAAACCAATATACTTTTGAAGTATAAATTATTAAAAGTTTCAATCATCAAAATAATAATTAATTAAAACCAAAAATCATGATAAAAATTATCACCGCATTAACATTTTTTATTAGTAGTCTAATGGCTGCTCAAAATGCCAATCTTACTGTTACTGTTTCAGGTTTAAAAAGTAATACAGGATTGGTAAAAGTAGGTTTGTACAATTCAGAAGGAACGTTTTTAAATGCAACATATAAAAGCATTACTTCAGCAATTAAAAACAACAGTGCCACGGTTACTTTTGTAGGTATTCCGAAAGGAGATTACGGTATTTCTGCCTATCAAGACGAAAACAGCAATGGGAAATTAGATAAAAATATGATTGGAATTCCTTCTGAAGATTTTGCTTGTTCTAACAATGCCAAAGGATTTATGGGGCCTCCAAAATATGAAGATGCCAAATTCAGCATCAACAAAGATGCAAAAATCAATTTAAAATTTAATAACTAATCAATAACCATTTAACAATAATCAAAATGAAAAAAATTATTACTACAATCGCATTATTTGTTGCTATAATTAGCTCAGCACAAGGACAATTTGAACAAGGAATGGGAAAAGCATTTGGACTTTGGCAGGAAGGAAAATCTTCAGAAGCTTCTGATTTATTTGAAAGAATTGCAGCTGCTGAAAAAAACTCTTGGTTGCCAAATTATTATGTAGCATTAGTAAATACAACATCCGCTTTTGGTGCCAAAGACAAAGGTCAAATGGATTTATTATTGACCAAAGCACAAAATGCATTGGACATCGAAATGGTAAAAAATCCCAATAATGCTGAATTATTGGTTATGCAAGCCATGATTCATACCGCTTGGATTGCTTTTGACCCGATGACAAACGCTCAAAAATTATCTGGAAAAGTAATGGAATTATATGCACAAGCAACTGCTATAGCGCCAGAAAATCCAAGAGTTGTTTTCTGTAAAGCTGAATTTGCAATTGGAGGAGCCAAATGGACAGGAGCTAATGTTAAAGAACTTTGCAAAGAGGTAGATCGTTCTATTGAACTTTTTGCTACTTTTAAACCGGAAACCCCTTTTTCTCCAAAATGGGGATTAGAGAGAGCTTTGGCTACACAAAAAAATTGCCAATAAAATAAAAAAAATCAAATGAAAAATCAAAGGATACGAACATTTAACGAATTCAAGAAAGCTTCAGTAGTATGTATTAAAATTGCTTTGATATTCACATTGATTTTCACATTAATACAAGGTAGTTTTGAACTTGAAAGTTTAGTAAAAACATTTCTGGTAAGTTCTATTTACTCCTTTGGAATTGGTCTTGGAGTGGGGTTTATCAACTTTTTTTTAGATAAAAAATGGGATTGGCTGGAGCAAACAAATTTGAGAGTGTATTTTGGAATTATTGCTACTCTTTTATATACAATACCAGCTGTTTTAGGAATTGATTACCTCACTTTTGTTGTTTTTGGAAAAATGGATTCTTCAGAGTTTTTATCTCCAAGAATGCTATGGATTCATTTGTTTTACATCGTTGTAACTTTAGGAGTTTCTGTTTTTATGCATGCTCGAAGTTTTATGCTGAATTGGAAACAAGAATCCAAACAAGAGGTTACTCAACAAAAAATTATTGCTGGTACCGCTTCCGCAAAATTTGAAAGTTTAAAGAACCAAATTGACCCTCATTTTCTTTTTAATAGCTTGAATGTATTAAGCTCTTTAATTGAAGAAAATCCTGAAAATGCGCAACGCTTTACTACTTCATTATCTAAAATTTACCGCTATGTTTTAGAACAAAAAGATAAAGAATTGGTTTCAGTTGACGAAGAATTGGCTTTCGCCAAAACGTATATGAATTTATTAAAAATGCGTTTTGAAAACAGCTTGTTTTATGAATTGCCAGAAACAAGTGTCAATCCAGATGCTAAGTTAGTGCCGCTTTCTTTACAGCTTTTATTAGAAAATACAGTAAAGCACAATGTAGTTAGTGAACAAAAACCGTTGCATATTCGAATAAGTATAGAAGGTGATTATTTGGCGATTCAAAATGATTATCAAAAAAAAGAAGTATTGCAAAGTCGTCAAGGAGTAGGCTTGCAAAACATTGTGGATCGCTATGGAATTATTACTAATAGAAAGGTATTAATAGTACAAAATGAACAAACATTTACTGTTAAAATACCCATTTTGACCAAACAAATTAGTGTTATGGAAACAACCTCAAGTTATAGTGAAAACACCGCTTATTATAGAGCTAAAAAAAGAGTAGAACAACTCAAAGAATTTTATACAAATTTGATTTCTTATTGTTGTGTAATTCCTGTTTTAATATTTGTAAACTTAACCTACATGCCACAATTTCAATGGTTTTGGTTTTCAGCTGGTGGTTGGGGATTTGGATTGATAATGCACGCCTTCAAGGTTTTTGGCTATAGTTCCAATTGGGAAGAAAGAAAGATTCAAGAAATTTTGCGTAAAGAAGAAAATCAACAAACCTGGAAATAGTTATGGAAAATAGTTATCAAGAAGAAGAACGTTATTATAAAGCCAAAAAAAAGGTTGAAGAAATTAAAAATTTTTATACACATTTGACAGTTTATGTTCTCTGTAATAGTATTGTTATAGTTGTAAATCTTATGACTTCACCAGGGTTTTTATATTTTATTTTTAGCTTGTTAGGCTGGGGAATAGCAATCGTTTTGCATGGATTAAAAGCATTTGATTATACTCCGTTTTTTAATAAAGAATGGGAAGATCAAAAAATCAAAGAATTTATAGATAAGGAGAAACCACAAAAAAAAACCTGGCAATAATTTAAAAGATAAAGAAATGGGAAGATTCAGAAAAAATGGGCTTCAATCAGATAATTTTAATCCTGACGTGCAGTATGATTTAGCATACAAAAGAGTCAAAAAAATTAAAGGATTCTACACCCATGTTTTAGTGTATGTGCTTGTAAATGCTTTTATATTAATTTCAAGTTATATCAGAAGTCAAATTGGGACTGAGGTTTTTTGGAAATGGGAAACCCTAAATACGGCTTTGTTTTGGGGAATAGGTTTAGTTGCACATGGATTGTCAGTTTTTGGCAGGAATATTTTCTTTGGTCAAAATTGGGAAGAAAATAAAATTAAGGAATTAATAGAGAAAGAAAATACCGAGAAATGGGAGTGAATTAATGTATTATAATCAGAATAAAACAAAAACAATTTTTATAAATACCAAACTCTAAATTTCAAAATGATCACAATAATTATAGAAGACGAAAAACCTGCAGCACGATTATTACAACGAAAATTAGAAAAACTAGACGTGCAAGTAGGAGTAATGCTTCATTCCGTTGAAGATGCGTTGAATTGGTTTTCTAAAAACACACATCCTGATTTGATTTTTCTAGACATTCAATTATCCGATGGATTGTCTTTTGAAATTTTTGAAAAAATAGATATCAAAAGTGCCGTTATTTTCACCACTGCTTATGATGAATATGCTTTAAGAGCTTTTAAACTAAACAGTATTGATTATTTACTTAAACCAATAGATGAGGATGATTTAGAAATTGCTGTCTCTAAATACAAATCCCGATTACCCAAAAAAGAAAGCTTGCATGTAGACTTTGAGGAAATAAAAAGAATGCTTTCAAACCCTTTTGAAAAAAGCCATAAAAAGCGATTTACAGTAAAAATTGGACAACATTTAAAAGTTATTGCCACAGATGAAATAGAGTGTTTTTTTAGTGAAAATAAAGGGACTTATATTCATACTTTCGATAATAGAAATTATTTGATAGAAACTACTTTAGAACTTTTAGAACAAGAATTAGATCCAAAAGATTTTTATCGCATAAGTAGAAAATTTATCATTCCGCTCAAAGCAATCAAAGAAATTGTTGTTTACAGTAATTCAAGATTAAAATTAATCTTACCTTCTTATAAAGAAGATGAAGTGATTGTAAGCAGAGAAAAAGTAA
>CANEXR010000220.1 GCA_947443815.1 Flavobacteriaceae bacterium
CTTCATTATTTACATCAATATTTATTGCTAGAATTTTTATTGATAGAAATATTGCTAAAAATAGTGACTTAACATTCTCTACTTCAGTAACCAAAAATTGGTTTACTAACTTCCATTTTGATTTTATCGGAATGAAAAAATGGACTTACATTTTCTCTTCAATAGTAGTTGTAGTGAGTTTGATTTCTATTTTCTTTGTAAATGGTTTAGATGAAGGTGTTGATTTTGTTGGTGGTAGAACTTTTCAGGTAAAATTCCAAAAAGATGTTGAGGCTACAAAAATTTCTGAAGAATTATCTGCCGCATTCGGTACTACCGTTGAAGCAAAAGTTTTTGGAGATAATAATCAATTAAAAATTACGACCAAATACAAGATTAAAGATGAAGGAGTTAATGTAGATAAAGAAGTAAATGAAAAATTATACAATGCTTTACAAAAGTATTATACAAATACAACTTACGACCAATTTATTAATTCTTATGATGGAAAACAGATAGGAGTTCTACAAGCTTCAAAAGTTGGTGCTTCTATCTCTGAAGATATTAAAACAAATTCCTATTGGGCCGTTCTTGGTGCTATGGCTGTTATCTTTTTATACTTGATGATTTCATTCCGTAAATGGCAATATTCATTAGGAGCTATTGCAGCTGTTGCGCATGACGTAATATTTGTTTTGGGAATTTATTCTTTATGTTATAAATTCATGCCGTTCCACATGGAAATGGACCAACATTTTATTGCTGCGATTTTAACGGTAATTGGATATTCTATGAATGATACTGTTATTGTATTTGATAGAATTAGAGAGTTTATTTTAGGTAAACGTAAAGGAACATTTGAAGAAATTGTAAATGCTTCTATTAATACAACTTTGTCAAGAACATTAAATACCTCATTAATGATGATATTAGTGTTATTAACTATGTTTGTTTTTGGAGGAGACTCTATTAGAGGATTTATCTTTGCTATGTTAGTTGGTATCATTGTAGGAACTTATTCTTCATTGTTTATCGCTACTCCAGTGCTAGTTGATACAATTTCAAGAAATGACAAGAATTTAATTGAAAAACAACATCAAGAAAACTAACGATAGGCTATATTTTATAAAAGGATTCAATGAAAATTGAATCCTTTTTTTTTAACTTTTTTGTATAGTATTTGTTTATTTTTGTTTCAAATCAAACTATTTATAATGAAAAAAATAATAATAACTATGGTTGTTTCTTCAACGATGGCTTCATTTGGTCAAAATCCAAAACAAAATTCGATAACTTATCCAGTGACTAAAACATCAGAGCAAATGGGGGTTTTTTATGATGCTAAAAGTAATGACCCCTACCATTGGTTAGAAGATGATAAATCAGCAGCTACTGCGGAATGGGTAAAAGAGGAAAACAAGGTTACTTTTGACTATTTGTCTAAAATTCCTTTTCGTAATACCATAAAACAAAGAATGGAAAAATTATGGAATTATGAAAAAGTTTCAGCTCCTTTCAAAGAAGGAGAGTTTACCTATTATTATAGAAACAATGGTTTGCAAAATCAATCTGTTTTATATCGAAAAGATGCTGCAGGAAAAGAAGAAATTTTTCTAGATCCCAACACATTTTCAAAAGATGCAACTACTTCTTTAGACGATGTTAGTTTCTCAAAAGATGGTTCTTTAGTGGCGTATTCTATTTCGGAAGCTGGAAGTGATTGGAGAAAAATAATTTTTATTGACGCAAAATCTAAAAAGAATATTGGAGATCATTTGATTGATGTGAAGTTCAGTAACCTATCTTGGAAAGGGAAGGAAGGTGTTTTTTATTCCAGCTATGAAAAACCAAAGGGGAGTGAACTTTCCGCTAAAACGGATGAACATAAATTATATTTTCATAAATTAGGAACGAATCAAACTGAGGATAGTATTGTTTTTGGAGATAAAGAAAAGCGCCGTTATGTGGGAGGAACTGTCTCTGAAGACAATCGGTATTTGTTTATTTCAGCAGCAAATTCTACTTCTGGAAACGAATTGTATATTAAAGATTTGGCTAATCCCAAAAGTCCAATTGTTACTATTCAAAAAGGGTTTGAAAATGATGTCGATATAATAGATAATATAGGGTCTAAACTCTTTATTATTACCAATTTTAACGCTCCAAATAAACGAATTGTAACAGTTGATGTGCACAATCCTACCGCTGATAATTGGAAAGATTTGGTTCCAGAAACAGAACAGGTTTTATTCCCTTCTACGGGTGCAGGATTTATATTTGCAAACTACATGAAAGATGCTGTTTCTGTAGTAAAACAATTTGATTATAATGGTAAATTTATTCGGGAGATTGCTTTGCCAGGAATTGGTACAGCTTCTGGATTTAGTGGAAAAATGAAGGATAAAGAATTGTATTTTTCTTTTACAAACTATGTTACACCAGGAACAACATATACATTTATGCCAAAAGAAGGATTGTCATCTGTGTATGCTAAACCAAAAGTTGATTTTCAAGGAGATGACTATATGTCAAAACAAGTGTTTTATTCCTCTAAAGATGGAACTAAAATCCCTATGATTATTACTTACAAAAAAGGGACCGTACTTAACGGAAAGAATCCAACAATACTTTACGGATATGGTGGTTTTAATGTAAGTCTGACTCCTGCTTTTAGTATATCTAACGCGGTTTGGTTAGAGATGGGAGGGATTTATGCTGTAGCTAACTTACGTGGTGGAGGTGAATATGGAAAGAAATGGCATGATGCAGGTACTAAAATGCAAAAGCAAAATGTGTTTGATGATTTTATTGCTGCTGCTGAATATATGATTGCTGAAAAATATACTTCTTCTGATTTTTTAGCCATAAAAGGAGGCTCTAATGGCGGACTATTAGTAGGTGCAACAATGACTCAAAGACCAGATTTAATGAAAGTAGCTTTACCAGCTGTAGGTGTATTGGATATGTTACGCTATCACACTTTCACTGCAGGAGCAGGTTGGGCTTATGATTATGGAACAGCTGATGATTCTAAAGAGATGTTAGCTTATCTAAAAGGATATTCGCCAGTTCATAATGTGAAATTTGGAGTTAAATATCCTGCAACTTTGATCACTACAGGAGATCATGATGATAGAGTTGTTCCCGCTCATAGTTTTAAATTTGCTGCCGAATTACAAAAAAAACAATCAGGCGATAATCCTGTTTTAATACGTATTGAAACTAACGCTGGTCATGGAGCTGGGAAACCCGTTTCAAAAACTATCGAAGAAGCTGCGGATTTACAGGCATTTACTTTGTTTAATATGGGTTTTAAAACATTGCCTAGACTATAATATTTTAATGTTATTTTTTAAAGCATTCCTTTGTAAAATGGAATGCTTTTTTATTTATTTTAAAGCTTTCAAAATAAAAGAGATCCGATGTTTAAAAAAATAATTTTTTGTTTATTTTTTGTTTTAAATTATAGTGTTTTCATGGCACAAAATAAAAAACCATCATTAGATATAGGGTTTAATTATGGTTTTGGAAATGAATTTAAAAACGCTGATTATACCTATACCAATCATTATTATAAACTGCAATTATACTACACCATAAATGAATCGAACCATTTGAAATGTCAAATTTTGATTCAGCCAGAAATAAATTTCGCTACGCACCAATTGTTAAATTTGTATTTTGTTCAACCTAGCGACCCTGATTATTTAGAAAAAAGAGCTAAGTATACTGCATTAAAAGATATTAATGAATATGTTTTGAATATTGGTTTTATAGTGAGGAAACCCATTTTTAAAACGGCTAGTGTTTATGTTTTAGGAAGTGTTGGACCATTAATTACGGATACAGAAACAGAACGATTGTCAAAAGGATTCGCATTTTCAGATGTTATTGCACTTGGGTTTTCTATTAAAATAAATAAAATAACCTTTGATTTGAGACCTAATATTCGGCATGTTTCTAATGCAGGATTTCAAAAATCCAATGCAGGTTTTAATACTAAAAATATTGAAATAGGGTTTTGGGTTCCTTTATAAAAAAAACTGGCACTTACTTCAAAGAAGTAAGTGCCAGTTTTTTATTTCATTTATTTTTTAAATCTTAACAGGTTTTTCTGCTGTAAAAACAAAATACAAGCCTACTAATATAAAAGGAATACTCAACCATTGCCCAGTTGAAAGTAATCCTAATGCACTTTCAAATCCACCTTGACTTTCTTTTACGGATTCTACTACCATACGAACAGAAAATAAAAGAATTAAAAACATACCAAATAAGTATCCAGACCTTTTACGTTTGTTGGTTTTCCAGTATAAGAAAAATAAAATGGCAAAAACAAAAATATAACAAAAAGCTTCATATAATTGTGTTGGATGCCTTGCGGGTACTTGCTCAAGTAAAGAAGCAAATTTTGGGTCCGTTGCAATAGCATTATAGGCTTCTTTTGGGTTTTGAATATGAGTCGCATTAACCGCTTCTATTGGACTAAATTGATCTTTAACAAATTTTATTCCAAATGGAGATGTTGTTTCGTGGCCAATAATTTCAGAATTGAAAAAATTACCCAATCGTACAAAAATAGCACCACTCGCAACCGGAATAACAACTCGGTCTAAAATCCATAATTGAGGTCTTTTTAAGACATTTTTACTGTAAAAATACATGGCAATTATGAGAGAAATAGCAGCACCATGGCTTGCTAAACCTTGATAACCTGTAAACTCAAAATGGGGAGTAAATCGGAACGGTAAAAATATTTCTAGCAAGTGATTCCTATAATATTCCCAATCGTAAAAAAAAACATGACCCAAACGTGCTCCAATTAAGGTTGCAAGCACCGTCCATATAAATAAAGAATCTAATTTTTCGATGGATTCTCCCTCACGATCAAAAATCTTTTTCATGATGTACCAGCCTAATCCAAAAGCAATTACAAACATAAGGCTGTAAAATCGAATGACAAAAAAACCTAAATCAATTCCTTCTGATGGATTCCAAACTATGTTTAATGCGTGTGTCATGTATTGTATTATTTTATGAACTGTAAAAATATATATTTAATGTAAAAATTATCTTTATAATACGTTAATGTTTGTGATTGCAACTCTTTTTTGGAACAGGATCATATCCGTTTTTTCCCC
>CANEXR010000221.1 GCA_947443815.1 Flavobacteriaceae bacterium
AAAAACAGTGTTGAAAAATAAGAGAATTATTAAAAAAGAATTATCAAAAAAAGAATCTAATATAAATTATTAAATATACATAAAAACGCCTTTTTTTGAAAAATAAAATGATATTTTAGCTTAAAACATTCGTTTTTTTATCAATAAATATTCAAAAGTATAATTTTTTAATAATATAAAAAATGATGAAATTGACACCTAAATTAAACCTGAACGGTTGGGACGAAATGTTTTCAAATGAAGGGGTTCGAGATTCCTACCGTCAAGTTTTGGAAAAATTACAATCCTCAGATTATGAATATTTGAGTGATAAACAAAAACAGGCTGCGGATTTTTTTATGAATCAAGGGATAACATTTACAGTTTACAGCGATGACAATCAAGGTATTGAAAGAATTTTTCCTTTTGATATTATTCCAAGAATTATCACCCGAAACGAATGGAAGGAAGTTGAATCTGGTATAAAACAACGATTAGAAGCTCTTAATTTATTCTTGGAAGACATCTATAATGATCAAAATATTATAAAAGAAGGTATCATACCAGCGTCCTTAATTGCTTCTTGTCCGCATTATATTCAAGAAGTACACGGTATAAAAGTACCTCATAACATTCATGTGCATATTGCCGGAATCGATTTAATTCGTGGTGCAAAAGGCGAATTTTATGTTCTTGAAGACAATCTTAGATGTCCAAGTGGTGTGAGTTACATGCTTGAAAACAGAGAAATTACAAAGCGTATTTTTCCGAAAATGCTCTCTTCAAACCATGTCCGAATGGTGGGTAATTATCCCATGATTTTTCATAATATTTTGGTTTCTTTATCCCCAAGAAACATTTCAAATCCCAATGTAGTACTTCTAACGCCAGGAATTTACAATTCGGCTTATTACGAACATACTTTCTTAGCCCGACAAATGGGAATTCCATTAGTTGAAGGGAGAGATTTAGTGGTAAATAATAATAAAGTATATATGAAAACCACTTCGGGCCTACACCAAGTTGATGTGATTTATCGAAGATTGGATGATGAATATCTTGACCCTTTGGTTTTTAAACCAGATAGCACACTAGGAATTCCAGGACTCATAAGTGCTTATAGACAAGGAAATGTAGCCTTAGTAAATGCTGTTGGAAATGGTGTTGCAGATGACAAAGCCGTTTATGCCTACGTTCCAGATATGATAAAATATTACCTGAACCAAGAACCAATTCTTAAAAATGTGCCCACCTATCAAATGGAAAACAAAGAGGAACGGGAACTTGTATTTGCCGATATGGGAAACATGGTTATTAAAGAAACCAATCAGAGTGGTGGTTACGGAATGATTATGGGTAATAAAGCTACCGAAGAGGAATTAGAAAATGCAAAAATTGCCATTTGTAACAACCCCCGAAATTTCATTGCGCAACCCATAATTCAGCTAAGTACAGTGCCTTGTTTGATTGATGGGGAATTAAAACTACGACACGTAGATTTACGTCCGTATGCTTTATGTGGTCCAAAAGGAGTCGAAATAGTACCCGGTGGATTAACTAGAGTAGCACTTACAGAAGGTTCACTAGTAGTAAATTCATCTCAAGGTGGAGGTAGCAAGGATACTTGGATTATTCAATAATTAAAAATAAACACTTTTTTTCTGCATTTAAAAACAATACGAAAATGAAAGTAAATATGCTAAGCCGAGTGGCAGATGGAATGTTTTGGCTTGACCGATACATGGAAAGAACCGATGGAATGATGCTAACATTAAACACCTTTTATATCCTTTCTTTCGATAAAGAAATTGATGATAATCAAGGTTTCAAACCATTGTTAGAATACTATACGGATTTGCCAAAAGAAAAAATAAAAGAAGTTCAATATGATACTACATTTATTCTTAAATACATTATATGTGACAGTCAAAACCATAATTCGGTCAAAAACCTAGTCATCAAAGCCCGTGAAAATGCGAGAGGATCTCAAGATAAAATAACGAAAGAATTATGGGAACATATCAACTCTTTGTATCATTATATGAACTCTCCTGATTTGCCCAAAAAACTGGAAACGTCCAGCGCCCTGAAAATTGTGACCAAACTCAATAAAGATTTTTTACTCTATAACGGCATTTTGCAGGTAACTATGCCAAGAGGTTTGGGCTGGTGTTTTTCGGGAATTGGTAAACATATCGAGCGCTGTCTACAAACCATTTCTTTGACTCAGGCTTATTTTGCTCCTATTGGTTACAATCTCGAAGGAGAGGAAGATTTATTGTATTGGAGAAGACTACTTTTATCGTTGTCAGGGTATGAAATGTATTTAAAAAGTTACAGCAATATTCCACATAATCGCAAAGTGGTACAACAAGTTATTTTCAACAGAGATTTTGCTCATTCGGTAATTTATACCTTAGAATTAATAGGTAATTATTTGACTTATTTATTCAAAGACAATACCTTAAACGAAGCTAGAACCTTAAACAATCAGTTTGGAAGGCTGAAAAGTTATGTGGAATATACCGATTATCATAATTTAAGCAATCAACAATTGGAGGAAGTTCTGAACAATACAAAGACACAGTTGAATCAATTTTCGACGGATTTTTCTAAATTATTTTTTTCATATACCTAATTATAAATGGCACTTTTCAAAATAGTTCACATCACAAAATACCAATACAATTGGCCTATAAAAGAAAGTATTAACGAAATTCGTTTGTACCCTCATAATTTCGATAATCAAGATATATTGCAACACCAATTATTAATTACCAATAATCCCGAAGTAGAAATTTCTACAGATTATTTTGGCAATCGTGTTGGGAATTTTAATACTATTGATGCCCATACAGAAATGACCATTGAGTCCAGAATGTTAGTCCGCGTCAATCATTCTCTAAAAATTCCAGAATTGGATCCAACCACTGTTGCAGATTTAGATAAAGAAAAACAAAAAAGTATTTCGCTATTGCGATTGTGTTATCCCGAAAATAGTAAGAAACAAAACGAAATACACGCCATTTTAAATGAAATCGATTATAAAAATAAATCGATTATCGAAATTGCACAACAATGCAATCAGTATATTTTTACCCATTTTACTTATACCAAGGGAATCACTAATATTGAAACAACTGTTGATGAAATTTTAGAAATTAGAAAAGGGGTTTGTCAAGATTTTGCACATGTTTTATTGCAACTTCTTCGTACTGCAGGGATACCTTCCCGTTATGTAAGCGGTTATATTTGTCCTAACGAAAGTGGGCATAGGGGCGAAGGGGCCACACATGCTTGGGTAGAAATTTATACCCCAAAACAAGGTTGGTTAGGGCTAGATCCAACCAATAATATTTGGACTATGGATAATCACGTAAAACTTTCAGTAGGTAGAAATTTTTATGATTGCACTCCAGTAAAAGGAACTTTTAAAGGACTCTCAAAACAAACACTATCTGTGTGTGTTTCTATTGGCTATGAAGATGGCAGGCAGTTTGAAGAAATAAACGATGTACAACTCGAAGAGGTCTCGGTAGCCTTACAAGAACAACTGGATTATATTGAACTGTTACAACAACAGCAACAACAGCAATAAACGAGTTTCTATTAAATTACAAAAGCCCTGTTTATATAAAATAAAAACAGGGCTTTTGTATGGAAATTAAAAACTTACATCGACAACCAACTGGATGGATTGTTATAGGTTGTGTTTTGAAGTATTAAAAACTTGATAACCGTTTTGCCAGTTTCGCCACTAGTTCTTACTTTACCAATATTTTGTTTTCTACTTACTTTTTCTCCCTTGCTTACACTTACGGAACTTAAGTTTTGATATACAGTAAAGAAATCCCCATGTTGAATCATAACCGCTTTGTTTACAGGAGATAAAACAATAACACTAGATACTACACCGTCAAATACGGCTCTTGCATTGGCTCCTTGTTCTGTAGTGATTTCGACACCGCTATTGTGAATCATTAATGATTTATAAACTGGATGTGCTTGGTCTCCATAACCGAGGGATATATACCCTTTTTCAACTGGAAATGGCAATCTCCCTTTGTTAGCTCTAAAATTATCCGCTACTATTTTGCCCTCAGGTGTCAGAGTAATTTTAGTAGAAGAAACGGGCTCTGAAGGTTCTCGCTCTGTAGGTTTTGTACCCGTTTTAGTGCCTGTATTTGCTAATGCTTTTGCTTTTTCTAGAGCTGCCCTTCTATTGGCTTCGGCAATGGCTTCACGGATTAGGCGGTCAATTTGTCGATCAATTGCTTTAGATTCTTTTTGTTTTTTCTTGATGTCAGCAGCAATTTTGTTTTTATCTTTCTTAATCGAATTAACTAATTTTTGCTGCTCTTGTTTTTCTTGTTCTAATGCCAATCGCTCTTTTTCGTTCTCGGCAATTAGTTTTTTCTTAGCTATTTTTTGAACATCTAATTTTTCATTGAATTGGACTAACTCTGAAGATTTTGATTTGATTTCTTCGCCTTGTGTTTTTCTAAAACTAGTATATTGTTTCATATACTGCGCTCTTTTGTAGGCTTGCAAAAAATTTTCTGAAGACAATAAAAACATCGCTCTGCTTTCTTCTGAACGACTTTTGTACGACTTAACAATCATTTTTGCATAATCTTCCTTGAGTACTTTTAATTCTCTTTTTAACTTGTTGATTTGTATTTGATTAATATACATGTCATTACCCAAAAGCTTAGCTTGCTTTTCGGTAGTGTTGATCAATTTTTCTTTAAGCTTTATTTTATTAGTCTGAATCACAATTACATTTACCGCAGATTTTTCTTTTTTCTTAACGGTTTGTAAGAGGCTTTCGTTTTCTCTAATTTCTTGCTGAATTTGAGCTTTTCGTTGTTCTAATTTTTCTTGCTGCGATTCTTGACTCCACATCAGTGAGGTCATGCATATAAAAAGGAAGCTTAGGAGAAATTTTGGCATATCAAAAATATATTTTTGCAAATTTACTTAATTAAAATTCTTTTGTACCCATTTGGAACACTATATGGAAAAGAAAGTTCCTCATTGAAAGTAATCGCATTATAATCCAAATTAATTTCGGTCTTTCCTTTTTTCTGATAGGTGTTAATTAACACATTCAAAGGTAATGCTCCTTCATTAAATA
>CANEXR010000222.1 GCA_947443815.1 Flavobacteriaceae bacterium
AGCAAATCCTTTGATTAGACCTGTACCAAATATAAATAAAATAGCACCTGTCAAAATGTGCGTTACATTCGCATCAATGATTGAGCGCATCGCACCATGCCAACCGTAAGAAGCAGCTACAGCTTCGGCTAAAGTTTTACCTTCCCGCAATTCTTCTTTCGCTCTTTCATATATAATGATATTTGCATCAACAGCTGTACCTAATGTTAACACAATACCGGCAATACCTGGTAAAGTCAATACAAAACCAAAACTTGCCATAATACCAAATAAGAAAAGCAAGTTCAATAATAAAGCAAGATTAGCATACCAACCTGCTCTACCATAATAAAACACCATCCATAAACAAACCAATAGGAATCCGACAATTGATGATGTTGTTCCAGCATCAATAGCAGCTTGACCTAAGGATGGTCCAACCACTTCTGATTGAATAATATCTGCTGAAGCTGGCAATTTACCTGCTTTTAATACGTTCGCTAAATCTTTAGTTTCTGTAACATCAAAAACTCCCGAAATTTCAGATCTTCCTCCAGAAATTGGACCGCTTGAAACACCAGGTGCTGAATATACAATATCATCTAAAACAATAGCAATATTACTTTTTTGTGTATAAGCTCTACCAGTCAATTCTTCCCATGCTTTTGCTCCTTGCCCGTTCATTTGCATAGAAACAGCTGGCTTTCCTAATTGGTCAAATGTATCACTTGCATCGGTTACTACTCCACCACTCATGGCAGCAACATTATCGCGATTTCCTTTTAATGCATATAATTCAACAGCTTCAATTTCTTTCGCTTTAGCATCTTTGATAGTAGTTGGTTTACCCCAAACAAATTTGGCATAGCGTTGATCAGCAGTTAATAAAATTCTAATATCGGCTCTTTTAAAATAACTATTAACAGTCGCCGTATCTTTTGGAGAAAAAAGACCTAAAACTGGGCCTCCACCTTGACCTATGATTTTATCTAATAAAGGATTATTCCCTTTTTTGGTAGCAGCTGAATCTTTTCCATCAGCTAATAAAGCGCTTAAAGAATCTGTTTCTACTTTTTTAACTGGCACTTTATTGATTTCTGTTTTTTTCAATGACTCATTAGCAGCCATCAAGAAACTTCCGATTTCATCAATTTTGTACGTTTCCCAAAACTCTAATTGAGCGGTACTTTGTAATAATTTTTTAATTCTATCCACATCTTTAGCACCAGGAAGTTCTACAAGAATTCTTCCAGTCTCTCCTAATTTTTGGATATTAGGCTGTGTTACACCAAATTTATCAATACGTTTTCTAAGTACTCCAAAAGCACTTTCAACAGACTCATTAACTTTTCTTTTGATTACTTTTTGCACTTGTGCATCAGTCATCTGAAAATCAACTCCACCATCACCTTGCAAACTTCTGTTTGCAAAAATATCTGGAGAGGCTAATTTTACAGTTCCTTTTGAATTTTCTTCAAAAGCATCAAAAAACTTATCCAAATAGGATTTATTTCCTTGTAAATCTGCAGTTGCATCTGCTAAAGATTTATTAAAGATTGGATTTTTAGAATTATTAGATAATCCTTTTAAAATATCCTTAACTGAAACTTGAAGTATAACATTAATACCTCCTTCTAAGTCAAGTCCTTTATTGATTTGTTTGTCTTTTACTTCATTATAAGTAAAATTGGTAAACCCAAGGTTAAAGACACTTTCTTTACCGATAGAATCCAAATATTTTACTTCCTTTTCAGAGTTTCCCTGAGCAAAAGATTTTGCATCACTTGCTACTTTATTAGAAACAAAAGTGAAAGAAAGTTGGTAAATACTTACCAATGCAAATAGAATTGCGAAAAATTTAATAAGTCCTTTATTCTGCATTATTACTAAAAATTAATTATTTTATTCATTTATTTTTTGCCTTAAACCTTATGAAATAAGGTTTAATATTCTTTTTTTTATAAAAAAAAGAATATTAAACAATGTATCATTTTTTTTAAACCGAGCAAATATATAATTAACGAAAAGATTAACCAATTTATTTATCGATTAATCTCAAAAAAAAGACTGCAAAAGTGCAGTCTTCGTTATATATTACATAAAAACTTATGCTAAAACTGATTTTAGATCTGCATTCATGTTTCTTACAGCATCTGCACTTTTAGCAAACAATGCTTTTTCGGCATCATTTAACTCGATAGTCAGAATTTCTTCAATTCCGTTTCTACCTATGATACAAGGTACACCAATACAAATATCGTTTTGACCATACTCTCCTTCTAATAGAACTGAGCAGGCAATCATTTTCTTTTGATTATTCAAAATACTATCTACCAAATAAGCTACTGAAGCCCCGGGAGCATACCAAGCAGAAGTTCCTAACAATCCTGTAAGCGTAGCACCACCAACCATCGTAGCTGCAGCGACTTTGTCTAACTCTTCTTGAGAAAGAAATTGAGAAACAGGAATACCGTTATAAGAAGCTAATCTTGTCAATGGAATCATCGTTGTATCACCGTGACCTCCAATTACCATTGCCGAAACATCATTAGAAGGCTTGTCCAATGCTTTTGATAAATAATATCGAAAACGAGAACTATCTAAAGCGCCTCCCATACCAATTATTCGATTTTTGGGCAAACCCGTAGATTTCAATGCTAAATAGGTCATGGTGTCCATTGGATTTGAAACTACTACAACTATTGAATTTGGGGAATGTGTCAATACGTTTTCAGCAACCGTTTTTACAATTCCTGCATTGATACCGATTAATTCTTCTCGGGTCATTCCTGGCTTTCTTGGAATTCCAGATGTAATCACAACCACATCACTATTTGCTGTTTTTGAATAATCATTAGTAACACCAGAAACTTGAGTATTAAACCCCGTATTTGTTGCACATTGCATAATATCCATGGCCTTACCTTCTGCAAAACCTTCTCTGATGTCTAACAAAACAACTTCGCTTGCAATTCCTCTGTAAGAAATTGCATCAGCACAGGATGCACCTACATTCCCTGCTCCAACAATCGTAACTTTCATATTTTAAAGTTTATTCGGTTATAGTTAATTTGGTCAATTATTAATCTGACTATTGTTTCTTTATTTGAATAAAAGTAACGTTAAATCTTTATTTTATGCATCAATATTAGCATAAACAGCATTTTTTTCTATAAATTCTCTACGTGGTGGTACTTCATCCCCCATCAACATTGAAAATACTCTATCAGCTTCAGCTAAACTATCGATAGTTACTTGGCGTAAAGTTCTAAAATTTGGATCCATTGTAGTTTCCCACAATTGTTCTGCATTCATTTCTCCAAGACCTTTGTAACGTTGAATTGCCGCGCTTCCGCCCATTCTTTCATTGGCTTGATCGCGCTGTATATCATTCCAAGCATATTCCTTTTTATTTCCTTTTTTAACCAAGTACAAAGGTGGTGCTGCAATATATACATGACCTTCTTCGATTAGTTCTTTCATAAATCTAAAGAAAAACGTTAGAATTAAAGTAGAAATATGGCTACCATCGACATCGGCATCACACATAATAATTACTTTATGGTAACGTAATTTTTCGATATTTAGCGCTTTACTATCTTCAGCAGTTCCTATTGTAACTCCTAAGGCTGTAAATATATTTCGGATTTCTTCGTTTTCAAAAACTTTGTGATGCATGGCTTTCTCCACATTCAAAATCTTACCACGCAAAGGCAAAATAGCTTGAAAGGCACGATCACGACCTTGTTTAGCGGTTCCTCCTGCCGAATCTCCCTCGACAAGATATACTTCGCATTTTGCAGGATCTTGTTCTGAACAATCCGAAAGTTTTCCGGGTAATCCTCCACCTCCCATTACGGTTTTGCGTTGAACCATTTCACGGGCTTTTTTGGCTGCGTGACGGGCTTGTGCTGCAAGAATTACTTTTTGAACAATGATACGAGCATCATTTGGATTTTCTTCCAAATAATTTTCAATCATTTCACTTACTGCCTGACTTACTGGCGAAACTACTTCTCTATTCCCTAATTTGGTTTTGGTTTGCCCTTCAAATTGTGGTTCGGCTACTTTTACGGAAATAATAGCAGTTAATCCTTCACGGAAATCATCCCCAGAAATATCAAATTTCAGTTTATCCAACATTCCAGAAGCATCTGCATATTTTTTCAACGATCTGGTAAGACCCGTTCTAAAACCTTGTAAATGTGTTCCTCCTTCGTGGGTATTAATATTGTTTACGTATGAAAAAATATTTTCAGTATAACTAGTATTATAAATCAAGGCTACCTCAACTGGAATTTCACCTTTCTCATGATCCATTGAAATTACATGCGCAATGATTGGCTCCCGATTTCCGTCCAAGTAACGAATATATTCTTTCAATCCTTCATCAGAATGAAACACTTCAGAAACGAAATTTCCGTCTTTGTCTAGTTCTCTTTTGTCTGTAAAAGTGATGGTAATTCCTTTGTTCAAATAGGACAACTCACGCATACGAGCTGACAAGGTATCATAAGAATATTCTATAGTTTGGGTAAAAATACTTGGATCTGGATAAAAAGTTACAATGGTACCTCTTTTAGTAGTTTCACCAATTTGTTTTACAGGATAAAGCGCTTTCCCTTTTTCATATTCTTGTTCGTACACTTTTCCATCACTACTGTGAACAGTCGCTCTTAAATGATTTGACAATGCATTTACTACAGAAACCCCAACCCCGTGAAGTCCTCCAGAAACTTTATAAGAATCTTTATCAAATTTACCTCCAGCACCGATTTTAGTCATTACGACTTCTAGAGCGGAAACCCCTTCTTTTTTATGTATTCCTACTGGAATTCCACGACCATTATCTTCGACAGAAATAGACCCATCTTCATTTATATCTACTCGAATGGTATCACAATGACCTCCCATTGCTTCATCGATAGAGTTATCAACTACTTCATAAACCAAATGGTGTAATCCTCTAACACCTACATCTCCAATATACATCGATGGACGCATCCTTACATGCTCCATTCCTTCTAATGCCTGAATACTATCTGCTGAATAATTGTCCTTCTTGATTTCTTCGCTCATATTAATTTATTCTAAAAAAAATGTAATTTTTGTCTAACACGCAAATATATAAAAAC
>CANEXR010000223.1 GCA_947443815.1 Flavobacteriaceae bacterium
ATGCCAAAGAGTCAACATATATTCCCTATGGCGCAACCGTTTTTGAACATCCTAATGAAGAATTATTGAAAGAGTATCAGGTAGAAAAATATAATTTCAACCTGATTTTGGCACGATTAGAACCGGAAAACAATATTGAAATGATTCTTGATGGTGTTGTTTTGAATGCAACAAAAAGGGTTATTTTAGTCATTGGAAATCACAACACAAAGTACGGAAAGTATCTTAAACAAAAATTTGCAAATCAGTCTCAAATTAGGTTTGTTGGCGCTGTTTATAATATGAATCACTTAGACAATCTAAGGTTTTATTCTAATTTGTATTTTCATGGACATTCCGTTGGAGGGACCAATCCGTCTTTGCTAGAAGCAATGGCGTCAAAAGCTTTAATTATTGCTCACAAAAATGATTTTAACCAAGCTATTCTTCACCAAAATGCCTATTATTTTTCAAACTCAGAAGGCATCAATACATTAATCACAGAGGTTCAAAAAAGGGATAATTTACAATTACTAGAAAACAATTTTGAAGCCATCAAAAATCAATATAATTGGAGTATAATAAATGGAGCCTACTTACAACTATTTCAAAAAAGCCTTTCTTGATTTTGCGAACTTAATTCGGAATCCAGAAATTTTCATCTATCTTTTAGTCCTTGTTTTATTGGCAATCCCTTTAAAATATGCTATTGGAAGCGCTAGTCTTGTCTTGTTTTTGGTAGTTTCGTTTTCTACTTTACATCATTTTAAATTTATTTTAAACAAAGCCTTATTACTTCCTATAGGCTTTTATTTTTTAATGCTTCTTTCTCTTTTATGGACAACACAAAGTAGTTTAACTGTAAAAGGATTGGGAAAAGAACTTCCTTTTTTAGTAATTCCATTGGCTTTTTTAGGCGTTTCTAATCTGAGGAAAACAAATCGGCCAAAAGTATTGGAATGGTTTAGTATTGGAATGGTTTTGTATGCGATTTTTTATTTAAGTAAGGCCATTTATCGTTTTTATACAACGGGAAATAAGGCAGTTTTTTTTTACCATGAATTGGTTACTAAAGATGTCAATGCTATTTACGTATCAGTATTTGCATCTTTTGCTTTGTTTTATTTTGTATCACAGAACAATCAAAAAATAATTTCAAAAGTAGCCATTTTTATATTGACTTTATTAGTGGTATTGTTATCTTCAAAGAACATTATTTTAGTGGATATTGTTTTGATTATAATCTACTTTTTGTTTTTTTCGAAGTATACCAAAATTAAAAAAAGAGGAATAATTTTTTTAATTTTTCTCTTTTTAGCAAGTTCTCTTTTGTTTTTGAAGCAGGTTCGAGACCGATTTAAAATTGAATTTGAAACGGCTTTTGAAGCAGATAGTTCCCACACGGATTATGGGTCTCAAAAAGGGAGTATTTATGTAGTTAATCTTAGACAGGCATGGACACAAGAGCAGTTTCAGCCTAACAATTATTTTCCGGGTGCCGCTTTACGATTGTATCAAATTAGAATTTTTAAAGAAATGATAGAAGAGCAAAATAGCATTATATGGACCGGATTTGGACTAGAGGCAACACAAGATAAAATTAGAGCCAAAGCGGTAGAACATCATTTGTTTTCAGGATATGGAGCATTCAATTTTCATAATCAATATATACAAACTATGGCTGAATTGGGAATTTTTGGGATTTTAATTTTAATAGGAATGTTATATTGCACTATAAAAAAAGCGGTAACAGACAAAAATTTCCTCCATATAGTTTTCGCGATAACAATGATAGTGCTATTTTTGACGGAATCCTTTTTTTGTAGACAAAGAGGAGTTGTCTTTTTTGTTGTATTATATTGTCTTTTAAACACGGCTGATACAAATAAAACGAAAGTCTCATTAAAATAAAAAATATGAAAAGAATACTTATCACCGGTGCTGCAGGATTTTTAGGCTCACATCTTTGTGACCGATTTATTAAAGAGGGTTATTTTGTTATTGGTATGGACAATCTCATTACAGGAGATTTAAAAAACATAGAACATTTATTTAAACTAGAGCATTTCGAATTTTACCATCATGATATCACAAAATTTGTCCATGTGCCAGGTGAGATTGATTATATTTTGCATTTTGCATCACCAGCAAGTCCTATTGATTATTTGAAAATTCCAATTCAAACCTTGAAAGTAGGTTCATTGGGAACACACAACCTATTAGGTTTGGCTCGAGTTAAAAAAGCAAGAATTCTTATTGCATCGACATCAGAAGTATATGGTGATCCCTTAGTGCATCCACAAACCGAAGAATATTATGGAAACGTAAACACCATAGGACCAAGAGGTGTTTATGATGAAGCCAAGCGTTTTCAAGAATCCATAACAATGGCATATCATACATTTCATGGAGTAGAAACCAGAATTGTTCGGATTTTTAATACCTACGGACCAAGAATGCGTCTTAATGATGGCCGTGTTATTCCCGCTTTTATTGGACAAGCTATTCGAGGTGAAGATTTAACTATTTTTGGAGATGGAATGCAAACCCGTTCCTTTTGTTATGTTGATGATCAAGTCGAAGGGATTTTTAGATTGTTGCATTCGGATTATGTGTACCCCGTAAATATTGGAAATCCGGACGAAATTACCATCAAGGATTTTGCGGACGAAATTATAAAATTGACAGGAACGAATCAAAAAGTGGTTTACTATCCTTTGCCAATTAATGATCCACTTCAGCGACAACCTAATATAACAAAAGCAAAAGAATTGTTGGGTTGGGAAGCTAAAATCGGTAGGGCAGAAGGGATGAAAATAACCTATGATTATTTTAAATCACTATCTAAAGAAGAACTTTCCAAAGAAGAGCACAAAGATTTTTCAAAATATATATTTTAAAAATGGAAATAAAAAGGAGGTATTTTAACAGTGCTTCCTTTTTTTATAATTTTCACTCCTCTTTTTTCAAACCGATTCTTTAATTTAAGGACTGTATAGTTTTATTATACATGGATTAGGATTAAATCCCAATAAATAATATCATTTTTACTACGAAAGACAATTGTTAGAGTGCTTTTTTTGTTTCAAAGCAAATAAAGGATAATACTAAACGGTTTTTTTATTCGTTAATTCTATAGTACAGTTCTTAATAAAAAAATCTCTTTTATATTAGGATAGGAGCTTGGAGTTTCAAAATAAATTTTAGTTGTAGCGTAATTTATAATCATTTTAGAATAAGAAAAGCATAAAGACTTTTCTAAGCATAGCATATAGTGAAAACCAAAACAGGAAGATATTCAGGGTATATTCGCCCATTTTCATTTGTAATAGACTTGATAATAATCAATGTATTCTCTATATACATGACTGATTTGTCCACTCATTTTATGTTTTTTCCTTTACTAATAACTGCTGCTTGGTTTTTAATTGCGTCTAATCTTGGGTTTTACGAAGTATACAGATACACAAAAGTTATTTCTATTTTAAACTGTGCTTTGAAACAAGGAATTGCCTTTACACTTTTTTGTTTGTCAATCGCTTTCTTTTATTCCGAAAAATCTAACTTTAAGGAAATCGTTTGGTTTACATCAGTTGCATTAGCTACAATTGTAATTGTGAAGCTATTTATTTATTATTTTTTAAAAAAATACAGAGTTATTTATGGAGGAAATTATAGAACAGTAGTACTTCTCGGCAATTCAAAAAGCATAGAACCATTAAGGCATTTTTTTACAGAAAATCCAGATTATGGATATAAATTGATTAAAATTTTTGATTTTGAACACGATAAAAGAAGTCAAATTCAAGATTTTTTAACCTTTGTCTTAGAAAATAAAATCGATGAAATGTATTGTTTCATGAGTGATTTAACACACAAACAAATTAGCGATATTACCTATTTTGCAGATAATAATCTAAAGACTTTAAAGTTTATTCCTGACGAGAAACAAATTCTTACTCGAAATTTTAAGTTCGAATATTACGACTACATTCCCGTAATTTCGTTGCGAGATATCGTTTTAGATGAAACCGTTAATAAAGTTATAAAGCGTATTTTTGATATTCTATTTTCTATTTTAATTATTTTATTTATTCTATCTTGGTTGATTCCTCTTTTAGGACTAATTATAAAATTAGAATCAAAAGGGCCATTGTTTTTTGTACAAAAAAGGAATGGATTAAATTACAAAGAATTCAACTGTTATAAATTCAGATCCATGCGTTTGAACGATCAAGCCCATATAAATCAAGTTTCAAAAAATGATGCTAGAGTTACAAAAGTGGGCAAATTTATACGAAAAACCAGTATTGATGAATTACCGCAGTTTTTTAATGTATTGTTAGGTGACATGTCTGTGGTAGGACCTCGACCACACATGGTAAGCCATACTGAAATGTATGCGTTGCGAATAGATAAATTTATGGTGCGTCATTTTATAAAACCTGGAATAACTGGATTAGCTCAAACAAATGGCTTCAGGGGTGAAGTTGAAATCGATGCAGATATTATAAATAGAGTAAAGTATGATATTTTTTATATGGAAAACTGGTCCATTTTATTAGATATAAAAATTATTTTTATAACAATTTATAATACCTTAAAGGGCGAAGAAAAAGCGTATTAGAAAAATGAAAAATTCTTTAGTAACGGTAATTATTCCTTGTTTTAATTCTGAAAAATTCATTTCGGAAACGATTCAATCGGTTCAAAATCAAACCTATGAAAATTGGGAAATAATCCTTGTTGATGATGCTTCAACGGATAAAACAATTCCGATTATCAATGAAATAATGACAGCCGATAATCGTATTCAGTTGTTTAAATTGAATTCGAATTCAGGAACTGGAATCGCAAGAAATTTTGCTTTAACAAAAGCAAATGGGCGTTATATTTCATTCTTGGACGCAGATGATTTATGGAAACCACAAAAATTGGAAAAACAAATACATTTTCTCGAAGAAAACAACCTCTTCTTTACTTTTTCTTTTTATGATTGTATTGATGAGAATGGGAAACATTTAAACAAAAGGATTGAATCTCCCAAAAAACTATCCTTCAGGCAATTGTTTTTTTGTAATTATGTAGGCAATCTTACGGGGATTTATG
>CANEXR010000224.1 GCA_947443815.1 Flavobacteriaceae bacterium
AAATGTTTTTTGATCATTTTCAAATTTCAAATTAATTAATTTTTTAAACAAATTACTCTCATGCTCCGTAAGGGAACTGATGGCATGAAAAGGGGTGAAAACACCTTCTGTCATTTCGAAAAAAGGCAGATCAACATCCGAAATATCGGGATAAAAACCTAAGTATTTTGTAATTTCTAATAGCAAAATCAAGTGAAAATTAGTTACTTCATCATGATTGTCTAACCAATGCATTGCTGTTTCCAGAAAAGTAAAAAGGGATTCGTTTTTTTCCTCTTCATGAATGGAATGATGCAAAATCTCCGAAACAAACATTACAATGGTACTTTTTATAATATCGGTATGAATAGAATGAAAAGGTTCGGCAATTTTAATTTCTTTGAAATTTTCAAGTGTTCCTTTATTTTTATGAACCGCTTCGATTTCCAGAATACTTAAAGGTTGAAAATAGGCAATTTTTTGATTGGATTTTCTAGACGAAAAAGCATCCCGAACAAAATAAGATTTTAAACCATGCGAAAGCGTAAAGCATTTAACAATCAAGCTTTTTTCCTGAAATTTTAAAGACGAAATAACGATAGCTTTGGTTTTTACTAACATGAAGGAATTAGAGATTGGATGTTGGGTTTAAGTCTTAGTAAACGGAACCAAACTACCTTATTATCATTACTTTTTTAACTTTAGTTTCCACTCCATCTTGTGCTGAAATAAAAATCATGTAGACCCCTGAGGCAACTTTATATTTTCCAAAGGCTGTTGTATCCCATTCGATTGTTCCTCCTTCGGAAATGGTTTCATAAACCAAATTCCCTTCGATATCAGTGATTTTCACATTGGCTTTGTCTAATAATCCTGTGATTTTTACGGTTCCTTCAAATTCTGGGCGAACTGGATTAGGATAAACATAAACGTTGTTTAAATCTTCGCTTGCTTTTGTAGCAACCCCTTTAAAGGAAATTAAACCTTTGGCGGTGGCTATAAAAACTTCGCCTGTTACACTATTGATATCAATATCATTAATGGAATTGCTTGGCAAAGGCGAATTATTTATTGTAAAATGATATTTGGTTTCCTGACCATTTGGAGAAATAAAAAACACCCCTGAATCGGCCGTTCCAATCCATTTATTATTGGCGCCATCAACAACAATATCGGTTATAAACTGCTCATATAATAACTCTTGTGCTAAATTATTGTCTAGGATGATAATTGGTTCAGTAGTCATCTGATCTTCTGTTTGAAAATTACCCACGTTGGATAAAATTCGCAATCCTTTTGTAGTTCCAATCCAAAGTTGGTTTCTTGTATCGATTGCTAAAGCTCTAACATCAGTACTCGGTAAATTCCCCTTTTCTACACCTAGGTTAATTTTTTTAAATGTATTTGTTGCTTCGTTAAATGCTAGTACCCCATCGGTATTGGTACACCACCATTTAATGTCATTTTTATCGATAATAAGCCTTCCCATACTAGCATCTATGCTTTTGTCCAAAATGTCATTAAGTGAATAACTTTGCCATTGCCCATTGGTCCGCAATACTTTTAAGCCTTTTTGGATAAGGCTATTATTTACCCAAAGATTTCCTGATTTGTCAAAGGCCGCACCATTTATACGAACATCAATATAATCTGGCCCCAGAAATGTGAGCGATTCCAGCCCACTATTGGATTGATTGTATAAAAAGGTAGGTATATCGTCTTCTATTTTTAGCAAACCTGAAAAAAAAGAACTGGCATAAACTTCCTTTTCATTATTGGGATTAACTGTTATTCTGGAAATCGCCTTGGCGCCCAATACGTCTTTGTTGGAAATATTAAGCCATCCAGCGGTACTAAATTTACTGATTCCAAAACTATTTGGTGCACCGGGTTCGAAGATGTATGGATTATATTCTCCAGAATATCCTCCATAAACAGTCCAAAGCACAGTTGAAGTTGCCTGCATTGCAAATACATTATTTCTAGAAGGCCCCATTGGAGTTGTGTTTTCAAAAGCGGTGTTTGTGGATACTGTAGTGGTGTACAATCCGTTTTCTTTTGTACCTATAAAAACAAGGTCACCTATCATTGTAGCACAGCTAAAGGCAGGATTTGTTGCTGTAATTTCGGCGCTATTTATTTGGCGTTTCAAAACCATTTGTTGGTTGTAAATAAAAACAGAATGTGCTGTCGTTACAATCAAATAATCCTCTTTTGTTCTCATATCTAATGCCGGTTGACCAAGCGGCGCAAATCCTATGAAAGAATTTGAGTTAGCATTATAGCGGTATATATAACCTGAAGCATCGATTGCAATCAGCTCGGTTCCAAAATGTTCAATACTAGTCCAAACACCACCGGCAATCATTTCCCATTGTTTGAAATCAATTAGATTTTTATTGGTGATATCGGCTCTTTTTACACCAACATTCGTCGAAGCATAAATAAATCCATTGAAAATGGTTGTTTGATTAACTTGTATTTCGGCACCATTATCTCCAATGAAATAAGTGTCTCCAAACAGCATGGTATTCAAATTAAATTGAACAATCCCAAAATCACAAGAAACATAAACAATTCCTTCAAACTCCATGAAATGATTGATTTTTTTCAGATTAGAAGGCAACTCTTTATTAATGATATCAACGACTTTCAACATACTTCCGTCAGCCTCATTGATTACTATCATCAAACCATTTTCATATCCTACAATGGTTTTGTTGAAAGTTGGACTGTAATACAAAGAAGATATGGTTTGACCCGAAAGTCCGTCGATGGTATTGGTTGTCTTAATTAAATTTGTACTTATATTTTTAGAAAACAAGGCGTTTTCTGAAGCTGCAAAAATAGCAGTCGGTGACTCGGACACATCTTTAATGTCATTGTACGAAAAATAACCTTGCCAAACTAAGTCGTTTTGTGCAAAACTCATTTGTACTCCAATCAAAAACAGAAAATATAAAAACCTTCTTTTCATTCTTTAAAAATATTGATTCACAAATATACTACAAACGAAAGTTTTTAAATTTTGTTCTCTTAAATAAAAAAAACCTTCTATCGAAACAACGAAAGAAGGTCTTCTTAACTATTTTTAAAAAAAATTACACTACACCCTGAGCAAGCATGGCATCTGCCACTTTTACAAACCCAGCAATGTTAGCTCCTTTTACATAATCAACATATCCGTTGGAATCAGAACCATATTTCACACAAGAAGCGTGAATATTCAACATAATCCCTTTTAATCGTTCATCAACTTCTTCGGAACTCCAGCTTAATCTCAAAGAGTTTTGAGACATTTCAAGACCAGAAGTAGCAACACCACCAGCATTTGATGCTTTGCCGGGAGCGAATAATAATTTTGCTTTTTGAAAAACATGTACTGCCTCAGGAGTAGAAGGCATATTAGCGCCTTCCGAAACACAAATACAACCGTTTGCCACCAAGTTTTTTGCTTCATTTTCATCCAATTCGTTTTGAGTGGCACATGGCAATGCTACATCACATTTTATTTCCCATGGGCGACTTCCTGCCACATATTTTGCATTTGGGTATTGGATTATATAATCACTAATTCTACCTCTTAGTTCGTTTTTGATTACCATTACATGCGCTAATTTTTCGGCATCAATTCCATCAGCATCATAAATATACCCTGCCGAATCCGACATAGTAACTACTTTCCCGCCTAATTGCGTTGCTTTTTCAGCTGCATATTGCGCTACATTTCCAGAACCAGAAATCACAACTGTTTTTCCAGAAAAGCTATCGCCTTTAGTAGCCAACATGCTTTGAGCAAAATAAACAGCTCCATATCCTGTTGCTTCAGGTCTTACTAATGAACCTCCAAAAGAAATTCCTTTACCTGTCAAAACTCCTGTAAATTCATTTCTGATTCTTTTGTATTGTCCAAACATGTAGCCTACTTCTCTACCACCAACTCCAATATCTCCTGCAGGTACATCCGTATCTGCGCCAATATGTTTACACAATTCTGTCATGAAACTTTGACAAAAACGCATTACTTCATTGTCTGATTTCCCTTTTGGATCAAAATCAGCGCCTCCTTTTCCACCACCCATAGGCAATGTAGTCAAGCTATTTTTGAATGTTTGTTCAAAAGCTAAAAATTTCAAAATGCTTAGATTTACGGAAGGGTGAAAACGAATTCCTCCTTTGTAAGGTCCAATTGCTGAATTCATTTGAATACGATATCCTCTATTTACTTGAGTTTCTCCTTTATCATCAATCCAAGTTACACGGAACATAATAATACGGTCAGACTCTACCATACGTTCCAAAAGCATTTTGTTTTGGTATTTTTTGTTTTGTTCAATAAAAGGAATTACTGTTTCTGCAACCTCTAAAACAGCTTGCATAAATTCTGGTTCATTCGGGTTTTTTTTTGCTACCGATTCGATAAAATTAGTAATACTCTGTGACATGATAATTAGATTAGAAACGCTTAAGAAAACGTTTTCGTTTGCGATACAAATATACAGTTAAAAAGAATATTTGACATAATTTTTTTGTTTTTTCGATAGAATTATCTTTTTATTAGCCTATTTAAAAGAAATCTGAGTTTCCAATATTGTTTATTACGAAAACGTTGTAGTTTTCGTAAACAAAGTCGTATTTATTTAGTTATATTTTATTTACATTTTTATTTCTCTTAATGAAAGTACTTTTTATATATTTGTCTCGATTTGAAAAATACAATTCCCCGATGCTTAAACCTTTAATCCTTTCATTATTTATTCTAGTTGGCTGTTCCAATAAAATAAATGCACAATTTGGTTTTTCCCACGAAGTAGGAATTATTCTTGGTCCTGTTGCCTTTCAATCTGATTATGGAGAGCGTCATGATTTATCAACAAATGCTGGTAATACTGGGATTGGGATAGGAATCATCCATTATTTAAACTTTTCATACAAAGCGGAATGTAATTGTTATACTCCAGAAACGTATTTTAATGATCATTTTAAATTAAGAACTGAACTGTCTTATAATAAAACCAACTTAGAGCATTTTGGACAATGGGTTGAAGGAAAACCTTCTTTTGG
>CANEXR010000225.1 GCA_947443815.1 Flavobacteriaceae bacterium
CGCCAAAAGATGAGGCTCGCTCAAATGCATTATGGGTTCATCCTGAACATAAGTGGAGTGTAATAAGGTATTATACAGATTTTCATCTTCTAATTGCATGGTTTGAAATCCGAAATCTAATTTTTCAGACATCATTTTGGCCAAGTGGGATTCGTTGTGTTCTTTTTCTTTAAAACCAATATTAAAAGAATTGATATTTTTGTAATTTTGTCGGTATAGGGATGCTAATATTGAGGAGGAATCTAATCCTCCGCTTAGCAAAACACCTACGGGCACATCGCTTACCATTCGCAATTTTACAGAATCATCAAAAGTTGCTCTAAACCATTCGATTGGGTCTTTGATTTCAGGTTGGTTTTGAATTTCTTTTTTTAAATTCCACCATCTTTCATGCGTTATTTTTCCATCTTGTTCAATGATCATACTGTGTCCGGGAAGTACTTTTTTGATGTTTTCATACAAAGTATTTTCGCCAGCTACAAAGCGATTAAAAATATATTCTTCTAATCCATCTTGTGCCATTTTTAAAGGGACACCAGCAGTAAAAAGTGCTTTTTGCTCCGAAGCAAAATAAATACTTTCATTGTAAAAAGAATAGTATAGTGGTTTTACCCCCATTCGATCTCTAACTAAAGTAAGTTTTTTTTGAAGCTTATCCCAAATAGCAAAAGCAAACATCCCGTTGAGGCGGTTGAGCATAGTTAAACCATACAGTTGGTATAACTTCAAAAGTACTTCAGTATCTGATTTTGTTTTTATATCAAAACCATTACTTTTCAGTTCGGGATAAAATTCTTTAAAATTGTATATTTCTCCATTATAAACTAAAATATACCTTTCGTCATCTGAAAAAAACGGTTGATGTCCAGCGGAAGATACATCTAGAATTGAAAGTCTTCGGTGTCCTAAACCAATAGTATTATCAATAAAGATTCCTTTGTCATCAGGCCCTCTATGTTCTAATGCATCACGCATTTTAATTAATATACGTTCCTCTACTTTTTTTGAGGATTGTAAATGTAAGATTCCATTAATTCCACACATAGTGCTATTTGTATTTGTCAATTAGTGCATGGTATTTATCAGCAATAATTTTCATATTATATTTATAATTTGCATTTTCTTCTACAAACTTTCTATTTTTCAATATGGCTTTATTTCTGTATTCTGAATTTTCAAAGGCCCAGATTAATTCCTCTGCAAGCATTTTATAATTATCAACTGCTATTAAGTTTCCGTTTTCTTGGTGTGTTATCCAACTTTGGTTTCCAGGTATGTCGGTTACAATAGGATAACAACCACTAGCCATCGCTTCGAATAAGGAGGCAGAAACCCCTTCGGTTATTGGCATGCTAATATAAAAATCTGATTCTTGTAATAATTCTGGCAAAGCTGTATTGGGAATACGTCCAGTAAAAATCACTTTGTCAGCTATCTTCAAATTTTGAGCCAATTGTTTCAATACAATAAGTTGATTTCCATTGCCTACTATAGTAAGTACGAAATCTATCCCTTTTTGGTTTAAAATAGAAAAGGCTTTCAAAATAATATCATGCCGATATTCGGGTAATAATGATCGGGTTACAATGGCCTTTATTTTTGTAGTATTTGCAATTGTATTTTTTTTAAATAGCTCTAGATTTATTCCTTTTGATAAAACCATCACTTTGTTCATATCTACATTTGCTTCTTTCATTGAGCAGGTCATCACTGGACCCCAAGCATGAATTAAATCTGCTTTTTGAAAAGCATAATGTTGTAAAAGTCTTTTTAACGGCAACGAAACGGAATGTTCGGGCCACAAATCCGTTCTTCCTTGTTGGGCAATGGCTATAGGTTTAACACCGGATAGAGCTGCAAGAAATCCATAACTAGTAGTTCTTTCCGCAATAACCATATCAGGCTGCTGTTGTTTAATTATTTTTTTTATTTGAAAAAAGGAAAGCTTAAACTCCAAAATTCTTTTGATTCGATTTTTGATACCGGTATTAGGTGTTTTTAATTCCCAGCTAATAATATCAAAATTTCCAAATTCTTTCAACCCGTTCATCCAAGTAATAGCGTCGGCTCTGTAGGATTCTCCCAAAAAAAGTATCTTTCTTTTTTTCATGTTATCGTATTAGAGTTCATCCGAAGTCAAAGCCCTATTGATAAAATTATTGAGTGGCTTTAGACTGATTAGTTTTTGGCTCATGGTGGTTACAAAATCTTTTTTTGTAGCAGCCGCTATATCAAATTTCTGACTGCATTCAAAACTTTTTAATTTCAAGAGCTCAATTGCTGGATGCTCTTTTTCATACCCTCGAGGAGGGTTTTTTAATACATTTCCATCAGTTCTGTCAAAATTTTCAAATTCTTTTTTGAATTTTTTTTCCTCCAGAATTTCTTCTAAATCATCATGAAAAAAAGCAATTTCTTTTCTCATTTTTTTTAAATCATTGGCTTCAGGACAATAGAGTCCTCCAGCTATAAAGCTACCTCCGTTTTGGATATGGATATAATAACCCGAGCGGTTCATTCCTTTTGCACCCGAAGAAAGCCAAATACCTAAATGTGTTTTATAGGGTGTTTTGTCTTTAGAAAAACGAATGTCTCTATTTATTCTGAAACTACAGTTTTTTACCTCAAGCATTTCTAGTGCTGGATCTAATGGTTTCATGGCATCAAGAAAATCAGACACAAGTTGTTTGTAGTCATTTTTTAAAGCTTCATATCTTTTTTTATTATCCAAAAACCAATCTCTATTGTTGTTGGCTTTTAAATCATCCAGAAATTGTAGTGTCTCTTTTGAAAGCATCTTGCAATTATTAAAGTTGTTTTTTTAAATCTTCTTCACTTATAAAACCAGTATGTTTCCATTTTATTTCTTTGTTTTCATACAATAACAAGGTAGGAAGTTCACTGATTTTCATTTCAGTAAGGAGTGTTTTATTTTTGTCTGCATCGAGTCGAATGATAGTCACTTTATCCGCTAAATCTTTTTGCATTTTTTGTATGTATGGTGTCATTTTTTTGCAAGGCGCACACCATTCAGCGTAAAAATTAATGAGTATCTTTTTATCTGATTTCAATAATTCAGCATATTCAAGAGGCGACATGCCTATAGTTTTCAGGCTTGGTTCAGCAAGTCCAGCAGCATTCCATTTAAGCATTCCACCTTCAAGTTCATAAATGGAGGTAAATCCTAATTCGGCCAATTTTGCAGCTGCTTTTTGACTTCTTCCACCACTTTTACAATAAACAAATAAAGGTTTAGTTTTTTCGAATTTTGCTGTATTTGCAACAAAATCATCACTAAGCCAATTTACGTTTTCAGCTTTGTCAATATGTTCGGATGCAAATTCTTCAGGAGTTCTAACATCCAAAATTTGAGGGTTTGGAGTCTCTTTGATTTTTTTCGAAAAGCTTATGGCTTCGATTGTGTTTACACTTTTAGTCGATTGTCCATTGCAGGAAAAAAGGACAAAAGAGAGGATTAGGATGTATATAGGTTGTAATTTCATTCGTTTTAATTTAAAATTCAAATAGGCTAAATTAGCTAATTTTTCACTTTTTCACTCTTTTAGGGTACTAAATAAAAGTTATAAATTGAAAATAGTATAGCTTTGATGCGTCGATTTCACAATAGTTTCTGTTCGTTCTGGGTGAGTGTCTGAAATAAAGAGTTGTCCAAAAGTATCGCTATTGACCATTTCAATGATTTTTGCCACACGGCTTTCGTCGAGTTTGTCAAAAATATCATCAAAAAGCAAAAGGGGTTTTACGCCACTTTGTTTCTTTAAAAATTCAAATTGGGCTAGTTTTAAGGCAATTAAAAAAGATTTTTGTTGCCCCTGAGACCCGAATTTTTTTATAGGATGATGATCAATTTCAAAAGATAAATCATCTTTATGAATGCCAACACTCGTATAATGTAAGGCTCGGTCTTTGTTGCAGTTTTCTTGTAAAAGCGTTAATAAATCACTCTCGAATAGATGACTTTCATAAACAAGTTGTACTGTTTCTTGCGAACCTGCAATGGCTTGATGATGGCTGTTGAAAATCGGGACAAATGCCTCGATAAATAATTTTCTTTTTTCAAAAATATAACTTGCAAATCCATGGAGTTGTTCATTATATATAGACAAAGTATCGTTGTCAAAAACATGATTTAAGGCAAAGTATTTCAATAAGGCATTGCGTTGGCTGATGACTTTTTGGTATTGAATGAGCTGTTGCAAATAGGAAGCATCTAATTGGGAGATGACACTATCCATAAATTTACGTCTGGTTTCACTGCCTTCTACAATCAAATCTCTATCGGCGGGCGAAATAATAACTAATGGAACAAAGCCAATATGGTCTGAAAATTTATCATATACTTTACCATTGCGTTTTAAAATTTTCTTTTGCCCTTTTTTTAAACTACAGACAATTTGTTCTTGTCTTTCGTTTTTTTCAAACGCTGCGTCGATGACAAAAAATTCTTCTCCATGTTTGATATTTTGAACCGCTAAAGGGTTAAAATAACTTTTTCCATAAGCCAAATGGTATATAGCATCCAAAACATTGGTTTTTCCAATACCGTTTTTGCCTACAAAACAATTTATTTTGTTATCAAATTCAAAATTAGCTTCGGAAAAGTTTTTGTAATTGAATAAAGATATTTTTTTTAAATACATGTAAACGGTATGGTAAAAGTGGAATTTTATTGTTTTTGATATCCTATTATAAAGGTGGTGCAAATTATTGAAAATTATCGATAAATAAGCTATTTAAGGATTTTCAGTAGCAAATATTTTAGCTTTTTAGCAAAAGGAAAGTTCGTGTAGAAAAATATTTTTCTTATTTTGATATAAAATCAATTTTTTTTACGTCGGTTTGAATAAAAATTTTATTTTTGCCACTCACTAAATTAAATGTAAATGGCTACTTATAGTAAAAGAGGATATAAAGCACCAAAAGAAAAAGAAGTAAAAGAGGTTACTGAAGAGGTACAAATTGATGAAAAAGACAGTGCAACTGCGGGTGTTTTTTCGAAATTAGATGAAACAGC
>CANEXR010000226.1 GCA_947443815.1 Flavobacteriaceae bacterium
TATTTTCATCAAAATTTTATAATTGAAACGGCTCTAAAACTGGCTAAAAACAAAACAGAAATTGCCAATGTTTATGCGTATGCCTCTATTCAAAAAGCAGATAAAAATTTAGCGTATTTAAAAGAAATATATAAAAATAATCCAAAATCGGAGATTTTAGGTTTTTTGATATTGCGTGAAATCAATAAAATTGAAGATTGGGTTTATACACCTTATTATTCTAATTATTCCCCTTCATTGGAATATGATTGGGAAGGAGGAGCAGACAAAATCACTACCGAAACCTTACGAAATCGTTCAGAAAATGATCGGTTGTATGCGCTAGAGGTTTTGAATTTTATAAATTCTATTGAAATGAATAAAACCCAAAATCCTTTAGTTTGGGAATCTGCTCAAATCAATTTGCAATTTATAACTAGAAATTATAAAGATTGTTTGCAAAAAATAGCATCGTTTGAAAAAGCACATTCTTCTGAAAAAGTCTTTCAAGAAATTGAAAAGATAAAAGCCCTTTGTATTACGGCCAATCAAGAAAATGGGAGTACAGTAATTAAACCCGAAATAGAATCGATTATTTTGAAATTCAAAAATGATGAACGTTTTATTTTTGCTTTGGGAAGAGAATTAGAGTTTAAAGGTAATATAACCGATGGAATTGCTCTTATTTCATTATTAGAAACCAACTTTTATAACGGTTATGATGCTAGTGATGTGGAATGGCAGGCCAATCGTATACCAACATCGGGAAATTTAGAAGTGTTTTACGGCTATTTTGACTATTTGGATTTTGTCTATTCTGCTAAGGATTTACAATCCATTGTTTCTAAAATAAAAGAGGGCTTTACTACAGAATTTCAAAAAAATATTTATGCTAAATTGCTAAAGGACGAAGATTATTTGAAAGATTTATTGGGGACAAAATACATTCGTGAAAATCAATTGAAAAAGGCTTTAATTACTTTCAAATCATTAGATAAAAAATACTGGGAAGATAATTATAATGCATGGGAAAGAGGAAATTATGGCGAAGGGTATTCTTTTGACCAAAATCCATTTTATGATTTTAGGTATACAAATGCATTTGTGACACACCAAGAAAAATTTGTGGTTACTAAACTTTCTGTTACCGAGCATTTGATACACTACACTAGTTTGGCTGATAATCCTAATACGAAAGACCGAGATTATTATTATTTCCTTTTAGCCAATTGCTACTACAATATGTCGGATTATGGCAATTCATGGATGATGCGACGGTATTTTAATAGCTCTTCGTATTATGGTCAAGATACAGAAAATGAATCTTACATAGACGAAATTGAATTCCGAAATAAAGTCAAGGCTGTAGCTAATTATAAATTGGCTTACCAAAATGCAAAAACTGTAAAGTTCAAAGCACTCTGCTTGCGAATGATGGATTATGCAACTGAAAATGAGTATATGGACTCCAAAAGTGTTGCAATACAATTTCCAGCATTTAGTTCCGATTTGTCTGGTTGCGAAAATTTAGAAAATTATTTTAAGTCCAGAAGATAAAAAACGAGTTTTTTAGGATTCGTTTTTAAAAAAAGGGCTTTTTATTTCTGTGGTTTACAACTAAATAAATAGGATACGAAATACAAATAATAAGGACAATAATTAAAAAATTCAAACTATCGCTGTAAGCAAAACCAGCTAATAATGCAATAGTAGAAAGAATCATAAAAAGTGTAGACCAAGGGTAAAAAAACGAACGATATGGTCGCTGTAAATTAGGTTCTTTGATTCTTAATCTTATTAGTGAACAATAAGCGAGTCCCCAAATAATAACAGACATTATAGTTGCAAATGAAAATAATACTTCGAAAGAACCAATAGCAATCAATCCTAAGGCAAATAATGTTGAGATATATAGTGCTATGATTGGGGTTCCACCTTTATTGATTTTTGTGCCTTTTTCAATAAAATAACCATCACGACTGATACCAAATAATATTCTGGCGGGAATCATTAAATAGGCATTGAGAATACTAATCAATGAGAAAATAGCGATTATAGTAACAATTATGGCCCCTTTTTCTCCAAAAACGACCTGGGCAACATCTGCAGCTGCTAAAGGAGAATTTGCCAAAGCGCTAACTGGCAAAACATGAAAAAATGCAATGTTAATCAGTACATAAAGGATCATGACAATAATTGCTCCCATGTACAATGATTTTGGTATGTTTTTACTAGGGTTTTCATCTTCTTCAGAAAAAAAACAGACTGCAGTCCAGCCATCATAAGTTCCTATTATTAATTGAAGGGACTTAAAAAAACTAATAATAAATCCAACTTCAAATAAAGGACTCTCTTTCTTTATGGGGTGGAATTTTATTCCTGAATACATAAAACATGCTAATATTAGTGCGGTAAAAAAAGCAACTTTAATGACACTTGTTATTTGTTGAATGATACTTGCGTTTTTTACACCGCTACTTTGTAAAGCCGAAAAAAAGATTAAAAAAGCAATTGCTATTAGAGTAGTATTACCTTCTAAATTCGGGAATAAACGAATTATGTATTCGCCAATTACAATACAGTAAAAAGCTGGAGGGATAGCATTTAGGATATAATCAAACCAACCAGATAGAAAACCTGCATAATTGCCAAAAGCTCTCTTGATATAATTGTAAGACCCTCCTGCTTTAGGTAGCATAGTAGCTAATTCAGCATATGTATTAATTCCGATTAAAATATAAACACCGCCTAAAACCCAACAAAAAATAATAGCCCAATAATTCGCTAACATACCTGCAATTGCTCCTGGTGTTCTTAAAATACCAACACCTATTGTGCCTCCAATGAGTATTGCAATTCCAAACGATAAGCCCAATTTCTTTTTTAATTGGTTTTTTTTTGAATTGATCATAAGGTTTGTTTTAATTCAGGGGTAAAAAATCAATATTTTCAGGTAATGGTTAGGCATTTTTTATTAGTTCTATACCGATGGTTTATTGCCAATACATTTTAAATCTGTCCATCAATTGCTATTTTTATTTCTAGGCTAATATATAAATACTTTAGCACATAACATTAAATGGCAAATAACCTTAAATTAAAAAAATAAAGACATTATACATGGGTATGAGCTTCAAACTCTTTAATCTTATTTTTTTTCAGGTTTTTAGATTGTTATTTTTATAATAAACTAGTATTAGTGAAATTTTTTCAAAAATGTATTTAGATTTTAGTCCCTCATTTAATAGTAGTTATAACGCAATTTTTATCGACTAAAACCACTAGCATTGTGCTTTAAAGAGTTTTTATTACTTTAAACGATTATTATATCTTTAATAAAATATAGTTAATATGTTTGTTAAATAATTATCAATAACTTCGTAAATATGGAAACGAAAAAAATATTTAGCCCAGTTTATAGACAAGATTATTTTGAAGGATATTCAATAGGATTAAATCCATTTCTTCAAATTAATTCTAAAAATAAGAATGAAGCTTTTGCTGCTGGTTTTAACTCTGCAAGAATGGACTATGAAAGAATGAACGGGTTAATTAGCCATGGAATTCCTGAACGAATTGTTACCAATAAAGTTTTGGAAGATTTTCTTATTGCAGGATTAATAGGTTTAAGCATAGATACTGAAGGCTATACGGCATATCAGATTAGTTTGCTTGATAAGTGGTACCAAAGTGGTATTGAAAAATACGATCTCAATCAAAATTTAGCTCTTTTAGAACTACTTGAAAACAATGATATTCATATAAATCATGGGTTTTAAGAGGAATTATATTTAAAAAAAATACTTATGATAAGAATGCCCCCAAAAAGTCAAGAGACGATTTGGGGGCATTTTTTTATTAAAAAAAGGAATTTAAGTAATTTTTGTTTTACTTCTCAAAATGCTTTTTCAATGTCTTGAAATGGTTAAAAAGTATAATTTAATGCTATTGAATAATTTCTAGGTGCAATTGGGTTTAAGCTATTGTCATCATGCATATTATAGCTCAATTCGTTGGTAAGATTACTCAGTTTTGCTCGAATACCAAAGTGGTGTATGGTGTAACCCATTGTAGCATCAATTTGAAAATATTGGTCAAGTTTTATAGGCTTTCTTGCATCATTTTGTACTTGAATTCTTGTCGATCTTCCTGCATAGCGTGTACCAACGTACGAATTGATTAGTCCTAGATTAAAACCATTTAAAATACCAGATTCAAATTTATAATTAACATTTAAATTGGCCGTATTTTTTGGATTGTATAAAAGTTGACTCCCTACAATAAAGGTGTTGCTTTCTCTATATTTGATTTCGTTAAAACTATAACCAGCTAATATTGAGAGTCCTTTTGTTGGATTATAAATCAAATCGATTTCGACACCTTTACTTTGCGTTTTGCCTGCTAGTTCTTTAATGTTGGTATTAGCATTCCCATTTTCTAATGAAATTTGTGCTAAATTACTGTTGGTGATCTGATAAACGGTTAGGTTGGCATATAATCGTTCTTTAAACAAAGTGTTTTTGCTACCCAATTCGATTTGGTCAATTAAGGATGGGTCTAATGCATTCCCATTGATATCAGTACCCGTATTTACTGTAAATGAATTGGAATAACTTGCAAAAAGGGAGTTCGTTTTTGTTGGTTGAAAAACGAGTCCAACTCTTGGAGAAAAGGCACCATCATAATTGTTTGTAACTACTGCTTTTTGAGTTGTATAATTGTAAACAGTAGATTCTGTATCTTGATAACTGTATCGTATGCCTGCCAAAAGTTTTAGGTATTCATTGAAAGAGATTAAATCTTGTACATAAATTCCAGCTCGATTGATTGGTACAGTAGTTAACGTATTTTTGGATAAAGTTGGTGCTGGTTTTTCCAATGCGCTATTATAAGGTTCAAAAATATTGATTTTATCATAATAGGCTTGCCCGTTATTATTTGCTTCGGTTAGACCAAAATAGGCTGTTGTAAGGGTTTTGTATCTTTCTGATTCGACTCCAACTAAAAGGTTGTGTTCGATATTCCAAGTTTTAAAA
>CANEXR010000227.1 GCA_947443815.1 Flavobacteriaceae bacterium
CAGCAATTCGTAGATTAAGTTTGACTGGTATTTCTGGCGAAAAATATTTGGGAGGCATTTCATCGCAACAATTACTCAAAGATATTACAGAAATTGTCATCACTCAACAGGCGGAAAGTTTGCAAATTTTAAGTAATATTGAAGCTAAACTCGAAACCGAAAACATATTTATCATTGATGAAAACAATGTTTCTCAAGAACAAGCGGAGTTTATTAAAGATTTTTTGTTCAAAAAGTAAGCCCTGAGTTAGTGACTATTATCCTTAATGATTTAGCTCAATTTCCTGTATTAAAAGACACCGCAGGTTATTTAGCAGTAAAATTGGTAATGAATAGTGCGTTTAAAGAAAAAACACTTGAATCACCTAAAACCAAAAAGGAAATTCGATATGCAGTTATTGAAATCCCAAAAACAATCAATCGTTTTGTTGTTTTGCCTTCTCAAAATGAAAAACAATATGTAATCATGATTGATGATGTTATTCGTCTTAATTTAAGTAGAATTTTTGACATTTTCGATTATGATAGTGTTTCTGCTCACATGATCAAAATCACCAGGGATGCGCAATTAGATATTGATAGTGACTTAAGTAAAAGCATGCTTGAAAAAATTGCTGCAAGTGTAAAAGACCGAAGAATTGGTGAGCCAGTTCGGTTTATTTATGACCAATTTATTGAAAAAGATACTTTGAAATATTTTCTTTCGAATATGGGAATAGACTCAACTGATAGTATTATTCCTGGTGGAAGATATCATAACAGAAGAGATTATATGAATTTTCCAAATCTAGGAAGGTTTGACTTATTGTATAAAAGTAATCCTCCATTACAAATTCCAGGATTAAGTTTAGATGAAAACATAATGAAAAAAATTGCGGTAAAGGATTATATGATTCATGCACCTTATCAATCCTATTCGTATGTAATAAAATTTCTAAGAGAAGCGGCACTTGATCCAAAAGTATCTTCAATAAAGATTACGTTATACCGATTAGCCAAAAATTCACAGATAATTAGCTCCCTAATAAATGCTGCAAAAAACGGAAAAAAAGTAACCGTACAAATAGAATTACAAGCTCGTTTTGATGAAGCTAGTAATATTTCTTATGCTGAGCAGATGCAAACTGAAGGTATTGAACTTATTTTTGGAATTAAAGGGCTAAAAGTGCACAGTAAAATTTGTGTAATTGAGAGAATTGAAGACAAAAAAATAAAACGTTATGGTATTATTTCTACCGGAAACTTCAATGAAGCAACTGCTAAAGTCTATACCGATGTAACGCTTTTTACTTGTCATCAAAAAATTTTAAAAGATGTTTCTAAAATTTTCGACTTTTTTGAAATAAACTACAGAGTGCACCGTTACAAGCATCTTATTGTTTCACCACATTATACTAGGTCTCGTTTTTATAAAATGATTGAAAGAGAAACTACTCATGCTTTGGCAGGTAGAAAAACATATATGAAGCTAAAAATGAATAGCTTGTCTGATTTAGAGATGATTGATAAATTGTATGATGCCAGTAGAGCTGGAGTTAAAATACAACTTGAAGTAAGAGGTATTTGCTCATTAATACCAGGAATCCCAGGAATGAGCGAAAACATTGAAGCAATAAGTATTGTTGATAATTATTTAGAACATTCCCGAATCTATATTTTTGGTAATGCTGGGCAGACAGAAGTTTATATTTCTTCAGCCGATATAATGACCAGAAATATTGATGGAAGAGTTGAAGTTACATGCCCAATTTTTGATGAAGATATTAAAAAAGAATTAATAGATATTTTTGACTTGGGATGGAAAGGAAATGTTAAAGCAAGGCATCATTCCTATAAATTAGATAATAAATATAGAGAAAGAGGAAATAATCCTGTTTTTAGAGCCCAGTTAGAAACGTACAATTATTATCAAAATAAAATAATTGTTGTAGAAGAAGAAATTATTGAAGCAAAAAATTAATTCTAAAAGGCTACCTAATTAATTAATCAATTGGAAATGATAAAAATAAAAAAATATGCCGCAATTGATATTGGATCAAATGCAATGCGTTTGCTAATTGCAAATATTGTGGAACAAGACGGTAAAGAAACCCAATTTAGTAAAAGTTCCCTAGTCCGTGTTCCTATTCGTTTAGGCCAAGATGCATTTACTGTTGGAGAAATATCTCAAGAAAATATTGAAAGAATGTGTGATGCTATGAAAGCCTTTAATCTTTTGATGAAAGTGCATAAAGTAGAACGGTACATGGCTTTTGCTACCTCAGCTATGAGAGAAGCATATAATGGAAAAGAAGTAGTAGCAATAATTAAGAAAAAAGCTGATATAAAAATTGAAATTATTGATGGAAAAAAAGAAGCTGCAATAATAGCATCAACAGATTTACATCATTTACTAAAAACAGATCAAACCTATCTCTTTGTTGATGTGGGTGGTGGAAGTACCGAATTTACATTGTTTTCAAATGGTAAAATGATTATTTCAAGATCGTTTAAAGCAGGAACCGTTCGATTATTAAACGATATGGTTTGCGATGTTGTTTGGGATGAAATTGAAAAATGGATTAAAACGAATACCCAAGAATATGACGAAGTTACCCTGATTGGATCCGGTGGAAACATCAATAAGTTATTTAAAATGTCTGGAAAACAACAAGAAAAACCATTGTCATATATTTATATTAATTCACAATATGCCTTTTTGAACTCTCTAACCTATGAACAAAGAATTTCTGAATTAGGTTTGAATTCTGACCGTGCCGACGTTATTATACCAGCAACCAGAATTTATTTGAATGCGATGAAATGGAGTGGCGCCCGAAATATTTATGTGCCTAAAATTGGTTTAGCCGATGGAATCGTAAAGGCAATGTATTACAAAAAAATTTAATTGTATTTTCATATAAAAAAAGGTCAACTTATTATAAATTGACCTTTTATTGATAGCCTTTTTAAAGGGATTATTGAAAAACGAAGCACCCAAAAATATAATTTTAATAAGGCAATACCCGTTTGTTTTTGACTTCTTCTAATAACTCAGCCACAGCTAAATAAAAAGCACTGCAACCACAAATTATCCCAAGAGCTCCTGCAATTGTGTTGATTAATTCACTTCCTGTAAATTTAGAAATTGTTAAAAGGAGAAATAATACTGTGAGGGACAGAAAAACAAATTGTTGCACCTTACTACCTCCCCAAGTTCCCCACCACATAAAAGCAGTAAAAACACCCCAAATTAATAGATAACATCCTAAAAATGGAGCAGGAGTTGTTCCTGCCATTTCAAATCCTGTGTTTGGAAAAAGCCAAATGCCAACAAGAGAAATCCAAAAAAAACCGTAGGATATAAAAGCAGTTCCAGCAAATGTTTTTCCTTGATTGAAAGAAAAAATACCAGCAATTATTTGTGCCAGTCCTCCATAAAATATTCCCATCGAAATGATAACAGCACTTACCGGAAAAAAACCCATGTTATGGATGTTTAATAATATTGTTGTCATCCCAAATCCCAAAAGGCCTAATGGTGCCGGATTAGCTATTTTAGTATTCATAATAGGTTACATTAATGGTTTAGTTCCAAATTTATGCTTTTTAAAAGTTAATTTATAATTATAAAAGTACATTTTGTTATAATAAATTATCATTTTATACATTTAAATCTAGACCAAAAGTAGTTCGTAATAACTCTATGTTAGGATTTATTTCATGTAATCTATTGTACCGATCTTGGTCATTTAAATTTCTCTTTAAGCTAATGCTTTCATTTACAACAACATTAATAGTAATGTCATGATTGTGTAAATGCCCTTTGAGATAGCCTAAAAGTCCATTAAGTTCACTTTCAAAGTCAATTTTTGAGCCCTCATTAGGAAGCTCAATTCTAATGGTTGTCCCATTTAAAATAGGATCATTAATAAGCAACAGCGATTCCATAATTTTATGCCCTTTATCACCTAACCGTTGTGCATACTTGTTCCAGCATACCAACATTTCTGTTTCTGTAAATGCTTCTGTCGGTAAATGGATTACTTCTTTTACAACCCCTTTATTAGACTCTTCCAATTCTTTTTTGGCACGAATGCTTGACAAGGAAAGCGCTGAAATTTTTGGTTCACTTGATAATGGAAGGTCAAATTTAGGTGTTAGAGCAGCTGTAATAGGTGTTATAGCAACTTCAATTTCTTTTTCAAGAATGGAGGAAACTACAATTGGAGTTTTTTCAATTGGATTTTTTTTACTTTCTACAATTGAATAATCATTTTTCTTAAAATAGGTAGGTGGGATTATAAAGGACTCAACTTTTTTTTTTCTCCATCAAAAGTGATAGAGGCTAATTGCATTAAACAAAGTTCAACAAGAAGCCGTTGATTTTGGCTCACTTTATATTTCAAGTCACAATCATTGGCAATTTCAATTCCTTTCAATAAAAATTCAGGGTTGCATTTTTGGGCTTGAACCCCATACATTTGTTGCGCTTGTTCTCCCACTTCTAATAATGACAAAGTAGCAGGTGTTTTTGAAACTAATAAATCTCTAAAATGCGAAGCTAAACCTGAAACAAAATGATGAGCGTCAAAACCTTTGGCAAGAATGTCATTAAAAGCAAGCAACAAGTCCGGAATTTTATTTTCTAAAACGAAATCGGTGATTGTAATATAGGTTTCAAAATCAAGTACATTAAGATTCTCAGTTACAGCTTGTCTAGTAAGATTATTTCCACAATAGGAAACCACTCTGTCAAAAATAGACAAAGCATCACGCATAGCACCATCTGCTTTTTGGGCAATAATATGCAAAGCATCATCTTCAAATACAACACCTTGGCTTGTAGCAACATCAGCTAAATGTTCTTTTGCATCTTTGACTGTAATCCTTTTAAAATCAAAAATTTGACAACGCGAAAGTATGGTAGGTATGATTTTATGTTTTTCGGTCGTTGCCAAAATAAAAATGGCATGTTTTGGCGGTTCTTCCAATGTTTTCAAAAAAGCATTAA
>CANEXR010000228.1 GCA_947443815.1 Flavobacteriaceae bacterium
CTGATGATCAAGATGTTGTTTATACCAAGATTCCTACAGGAGGAACTCAACCTTCAATTTGGTCTTACAAAGATAATGCAGGATTTCCAAAACTTTTGTCAAGAAATGTTAGTATTCACGATATTACTTATAAACTGTATTATTTAGTGTTAAGAGAAGGAATTGGAGAATCTCCATCTAATGTTGATGGGGTTATGGCGTCCTATAAAGGAGTTTATTTAGAACAGGTAACGGCTGATAAAGTCACAACACTTACTGCAACTTCATTTGAAGAGGTTAAATTTCCACAAAGTTTTTTTAATTTAAATGGAACTATCATTGGTTGGTCTGAAATTTTTCCTCAATTCAAAACAGGCACCTATACCTCAAATGCTGACGGCACAGTTTCGCATGCTAATTTTGGTGCTGGAATAATGTTTATTCCTTCGGGATTGGCTTATTATGCAACTGGTAGTAGTAGCATACCTTCCTATTCTCCTTTGGTTTTCAGTTTTAAATCTTATGAGATTCAACGTTTAGATCATGATAATGATGGTATTCCATCCTACCTTGAAGATTTAGACGGTGATGGCTATATTTATGATTATAGAAATACAATTAATTATCCTACAACTCCTGCAGTGAATAAAGACGATACGGATGGGGATAGTATCCCAGATTTCTTAGATGTAGATGATGATGGAGATAAGTATACGACGCTATTAGAAAGAAAATATATAGACTCTAATGGAGCTACTAAATATTATGATTTTGCTTCCATACCCTTATGTACCGGTGGGAATGGTAAAAAAAGATATTTAGACCCTAGTTGTCATGATTAAAAAAAGGTCAAATAAAATCCCGTTTCAATTAAAATGAAACGGGATTTTTTTATATTCAAAAAACAATATTATTTTCTTTTAATCACTCTTTCTACAGCGGCAACAATTGCTTGATTGTTTAGTTTGTACTTTTCCATTAATTGTTCTGGTGTTCCAGATTCTCCAAAGCTATCATTAACAGCAACAAACTCTTGTGGAGCCGGTGTATTTAGGGCTAATACTCTTGAAACACTTTCGCCAAGACCACCAAGAATGTTATGTTCTTCAGCAGTTACTATACATTTAGTTTTGGCCAATGATTTCAAAATCGCAGCTTCATCTAAAGGTTTAATAGTATGAATATTGATAACTTCGGCAGAAATACCTTTTGCTTCCAAAGCTTCAGCAGCTATTAACGCTTCCCAAACTAAATGCCCAGTTGCCACAATTGTTACATCAGTACCTTCGTTTAATAGAATGGCTTTGCCAATTTCGAAAGGCTCATCTGAAGGCATGAAATTTGGCACTACTGGACGACCAAAACGCAAGTAAACTGGACCATGATAATCGGCAATTGCTAACGTAGCTGCTTTGGTTTGATTGTAATCACAAGTGTTAATTACGGTCATTCCAGGCAACATTTTCATTAGTCCGATGTCTTCAAGGATTTGGTGTGTAGCCCCATCTTCACCTAAAGTTAATCCAGCATGTGAAGCACAGATTTTAACATTTTTCTCAGAATATGCTACAGATTGACGAATTTGGTCATATACTCTTCCTGTTGAAAAGTTGGCAAAAGTTCCTGTAAAAGGGATTTTTCCTCCGATGGTTAAACCTGCTGCAATTCCAATCATATTGGCTTCTGCAATTCCAATTTGGAAAAAACGTTCTGGATGGTTTTTCTTAAAATCGTCAAATTTTAATGACCCAATTAAGTCTGCGCAAAGCGCTACAACATTTTCATTTTTTTGACCTAATTCAGTCATTCCCGCTCCAAAACCTGAACGAGTGTCTTTACTTCCTGTATTTGTGTATTTCTTCATTTTTCGTAATTGAATGATTGAAAGATTTAGAATGGAAAGATTTTAAAATAGAATCTAAAATCTGCAGTCCAAAAAATCTGTATCAGATTTAATAATCGCTTTCGCCTTCTGTGTAATTTTGACTTAAGGCAGTTTCTAGTTGTGCATCATTTGGCGCTTTACCATGCCAAGCATGACTGTACATCATAAAATCAACTCCATTCCCCATTTCTGTGTGCAACAATACACAAACTGGTTTTCCTTTTCCGGTTTTTGATTTTGCTTCAGTCATTCCTGCAATAATTGACTCAATATCATTTCCTTTTGCAATTTCAAGAACTTCCCAATCAAAAGCTTCAAATTTAGCACGAATACTTCCCATGCACAAAACTTCGTCTGTAGTTCCATCAATTTGTTTGCCATTAAGATCAATTGTAGCAATAAGGTTGTCTACTTTTTTTGCGGAAGCATACATGATGGCTTCCCAGTTTTGACCTTCTTGTAATTCACCATCACCGTGAAGGGTGTAAACGATATGGTTATCGCCATTTAATTTTTTAGCTTGAGCAGCACCAATTCCAACAGATAATCCTTGTCCAAGAGAACCAGATGCCATACGAACTCCAGGTAAACCATCGTGAGTAGTTGGATGTCCTTGTAATCTTGAATTGATCAAACGGAAAGTAGCTAATTCCGATACCGGAAAATATCCGCTTCGTGCTAAAACGCTATAGAATACAGGAGAAATATGTCCGTTTGAAAGGAAGAAAAGATCTTCTCCAATTCCGTTCATATCAAAACCTTCTTTGCGTTCCATTATATTTTGGTATAAGGCTACAAGAAATTCAGTACAGCCCAAAGAACCTCCTGGATGACCTGAGTTTACTGCGTGTACCATTCGAAGAATATCTCTTCTGACTTGGATAGTTAAATCGTTTAATTGTTGTGTGTTAGGCTTCATTTTGTGTGTAAAAGTTAAACTGCTGCAAATGTAATTTTTATTTAGGGTTACCGCAAACGTTTTTTGAATTTTTAATAAAGCATTAAAGCGGTTTGGATTCTAATTTTAATAGAATAATAACGGATTTAAGTATGCTTGTATTTAATTGAAGAAACATAGCAAACGAATGAGTTTTCAAAATAACCACAGATTAGTATATTGTCTCTTGCAATCTTTATTTTTGTGATTTTAGAAAAATTTATTTTGAGTATATCTACTAAAATTATTCCTTTTTGGATTGAAATATTTATTAAAATTATTCCTCGAGTAAAGCAAATAGAGTGAGCAAATATGTGGTAAATAACTCATACGTTTATCCTCATTTTTTTTCCAAATTTTAGCCATTGTGCTCTAAATAGTTTGGGTGAAGTACCTGTTAAGTCAAAAACTCAATAGGGAGTAATAATTTCGTTTTTATCTTCTAGTGCTATTTTAAATTTTAATTAAAAAGGTGTATTTATTGATTTTTTTTATTTAATGAGTTAAATTTGATAAAACTAAAAAAGCTATTTTTATGAAACGTAATGCTACCGCAGTATGGAATGGTTCGCTTAAAGAAGGTTCTGGAAAATTGACTACTCAAAGTAAAACGTTAGAAAATACTCAATATTCTTTCAAATCCCGTTTTGAAGATGGAGTAGGGACAAATCCCGAAGAATTGGTTGCGGCAGCACATGCGGGTTGTTTTACGATGCAACTTTCGGCTTTTATTGGCGAAGCAGGATTTGAAATAGAAAGTATTACAACCCAATGCGCTATTAATTTGGTAACGGGAACAATTATAGGATCTCATTTAACAGTAAATGCCAAAATAAGTGGAATTTCTGAGTCTGTTTTTCAAGAGTTAGTTGCTAAAGCAGAAAAAAATTGTCCAATTTCAAAATTGTTTAATACTGAAATAACAACTACAGCTACATTGCTTTAAAAGCTTTGCAGTTTATGTATGAATAAAAAATACAAGTTTCTTTCTTAAGAAGTTGCATTTTTTAGGGTGCCAAATTGTGGTTTTTTTTCCTGTTTTTAGAAAACAACCAAGGAATTAATTCAGGCTGATTGAAAGCTCGAGTAAAGGATTCTCCATGATTGGCGCCAGCATATTCAGTATATCGAACATCAGCACCGACTGCTTTTAGCAGTTCATACATTTTACGAGAACCCGCAACCGGATTGTATTCGTCACGATCTCCATGAAATATCCAGTAGGGAATGTTTTTAATACGGCTTAATTGTTCTGGATCCGAAAAACCAGCCATTGGAATTGCAGCAGCAAATAATTCAGGTCTTCTTGATGTAAATTCCCAAGTTCCAAAACCACCCATAGATTTACCAATTATATAGACTCTGTCGGAATCTATATTGGGATTTTTAATAGTTTGTTCGATTAAGGCTAAAGCAGCTGCTCCTGATGCTGAAGGTTCGTCATTCATTTTGTATGAGCCATCTAAACCTAAACCTTTGAAAGGCGTTTCAGGTGTATTTCCAATCCATTTTGCCCATTCTTCATTTTCAGTTACAGCGGAGCATTGAGGAATTAAAACATAACATGGAAAATGCGCCTGCATATTGGGTGCAACTAAAGACATTTCGTTCATAAAAATACCAGAGTTATTATACAATTGTGGACCATTATCAGATCCTCTATCACCACGTCCATGTAAAAAAATGACTAAAGGAATTTTTTTAAGTTGTTTGTTTTCGGGCGAAAAAAAACGATACGGCATTTGTAAACCGTTAGGAGCATTAAAAGTATTTTTGACCAACACACGATCAATATTGTTTTTTATCCATTCTAATGTTTCTTGATTGGATAGTTTTGCGTAGGTGTTGTTTTTTGTTTTTGGAGTAAAACAGCTAAAAAACAGCAGCGCTATAAGGAAGAATAAAATTATTTTTTTCATGTACTTACTGTTTTTAGTGTTAGGAATTGAGTTGTTATTCAGCTGAGGTTTTTACCAGAGTTGGTGTACTTGTGGCTTGATAAATTGCGTATAAATGGTATTCATTGCAGTAATTTTTTCAGGAGATAATTGAGGCAAATCATATATGGATAAATTGGATACCACATGACTGTCTTTTGATGCACCGGGAATAATGCAACTGATTTCATTAAAACTTAAAATCCATTGTAATGCAA
>CANEXR010000229.1 GCA_947443815.1 Flavobacteriaceae bacterium
ATATTATTTTGTTTTGCTTGAAGCATTCCACCTGCCATTTGCACAATTTCAAACCCACCAAAATAAGCTAACTTACTTTCCAAATCCATCGGACCATTATAATTTTCAAGTGCTTTTTGGAGTATTGCTTGCTTTTGAATTAATTTTTCATTCCGAACACCAGTTCCATTTCCAATACAATCTTCTAAGGGAAGTTCAAGAAGTACACTCATTAATACCGATGCAGCAGAGGTATTTCCAATTCCCATTTCGCCAAAACCTATACAATTACAACCTGTTTCAAAAATGGACTGAACAATTTCTTTTCCTTTGTCAAAACACAAACCGAATTCGGATTGACTCATCGCAGGACCGTTTAAAAAAGACTGTGTACCCTTTCCTATTTTTGCTGAAATCAAATTAGTATTTGTGGGAAAATCGTAATTAACACCAGCATCAACAATGGTTAATTTGATGTTGTTTTGTTTACAAAAAACGTTAATAGCAGCGCCTTCTTCGAGAAAATTTGTTACCATTTGTCGGGTAACATCTTGGGAATAGGCACTCACACCATGACAAGCAATACCATGATCAGCAGCGAAAACAACTATGTTGGGTTGTATTATTTTAGGCGTTAGTGTTTGAAAAACGGAACCAATTTGTACAGCAATCTCTTCCAAAAACCCTAACGAACCTGTGGGCTTGGTTTTATTGTTTATTTTGTTTTGCAAGGCCTCAGCTATAGTTTTTGAAGATGTTATCTTTTTTGGTTTGGTTTGCGCCCCAATTTTAGCTTTTTCATGCATTCTTTTAATTTCTGTTACAACAGGATATTCTGCTTTTTGCTTCCAGTTCAATTGTTGTAACATTGGCTGGTTTTCATAATTGGTTGCTGGTTTTCCAACACAGAAATAGCCTAACGGTTCTATGTTTTCGTCTAATCCAAGTAATGCTTTAAATTGATAATAATTCAAAATAGAAACCCATCCCATCGAATACCCTTGTTCTGTTAATGAGAGCCATATATTTTGTGCTGCACAAACTGCACTAAACTTAATGGCTTCGTTACTACCAACAGTTCCAATGGTAAAATTATTCAAAACAGAACGATCGTAACAAATTACCAAACCTAGTGGCGCTTCTTCAATAGCTTCTAATTTTAACGCTTTATATTGGGCTTTTTGTTGGGTAGTATCTGTTTGTTGTATTGCTTTTTTATCATAATCCAAAAACAATTCTTTGACTGCTTTTTTTATTTCCTTTGATTTTATAAGATAGTATTTTGTAGCATCTGTCAAACCAACAGAAGGGGCATAATGTCCTGCTTGCAATGCTTTTTGAATTACAGATTCTGGCACCTCATCATTGGTAAAATGACGGGTATCGCGGCGGGATTTTATAATATTATCTAAATCGTTCATTTTACACTCCTTCTTTTTGACTTATTCTTCCCATACAATGAAACAGTATTCATTATAGGTAATTTTGGTAAAGTTAGGCAATTCAATCGCAGAAGAAAACAAAGGACAATTAATAACTAGAGTATGAAATTCTCCGTTTTCACCACAAGGATCAATTCCTTTTAATTGTAATTCTTGGGCTAATTCTTTTGTCAAAATTTCCCCTAAATATTTTTCACCCATTATCGTATTGCAGGAAACAATCATGGTGGTGATGCCGTTATCCAGCATTTCATGCACTAATGTCATTCGGTTTTGCTGCCAGAGTGGTAAAATTGCTTGTAACGAAGCCGCTTCACATACTTTATCTTCCCAATCTTTATGGGGCTGCAAATCGATGTCTCCAAAAACTGCGGCATCCAAATTGAATTTGGCTTTCAAGTTTTGTAGCGTCTGAATAAATATAGTTTCATAAGCTCCCCAAGTTGCTGGAATCGCTTCTAATGGCAATCCCATTTTTTGGGCTTGTTGTTTCAAAATGGCTAGTGGCAAACCGTGAGAACGGGATACTTTCCCATTTTCATTCATCATATTCAATACTACTTTTGGTACCAAACCCTTTTTAACTGCTAGCATCATTGCGTAACAACTGTCTTTTCCTCCACTCCAAGATGTTAAAAAATACATGTCTTATCCTTTTATTTTAACTGGAATCCCAGAAACCATCAACACAACTACATCCGCTTTTTGGGCTAAATATTGATTCATCCAACCTTGTAATTCGGTAAATTTCCTTCCAATATGCGTTTCAGCATGAACTCCCATCCCGATTTCATTTGTAATGATTAGAATGGTACCGTTTTCCTGACTGGCTATTGAATCGAACTCGGCTTTGGCTTGTTCTAAACACAAAGCGACATCATTTTTAGTATCTACAAAAAAATTAGTCAACCAAAGTGTTACACAATCTACCACCGCCACTTTTCCTGAAAAATCAATCTCACTTAAGTATTTTTCGTTTTCAATATTTATCCACCGCTTGTCTCTTTCTTGTTGATGACGATCAATTCTTTTTTGAAAATCACCATCCCATTTTCTGGCAGTTGCCACATACATGGGAGTATCCGAAAGTTTCATGGCTAACACTTGAGCATAACTACTTTTGCCGGAGCGCTCTCCTCCTGTTACTAAATATATCATTTATTGTAAATTATTAAATTATTTATAAGGACAATGGCGACACCCATTTGTACAACAAAAACCTCTTTTGAGATGGAACCAAGCTTTAAAGACATAATTTTCTTGCTCTAAATAATAATCAATTCCTGCTATTAAATGGGCAGATTGGGGCAAATCCTTAGCTTTGTTTTCGCTGGCATTTTCTGGAGTTATGGTAGCTACATATTCTTCAATCTTAGCAGAGCAGGCATTTTTAAAACAAGCGGGACACAAACAATCCATCGCCTCACTGAGATGGAAAATAGGTGGAAAATCATTACACCAGCATTTACCCCCATCCAAAGTATCTCCACAATTAAAGGAAACGGCACAATTGGGACAGCTTTTTACTTTTATACCATTCATTGGGTAAAGATACAGTTTGTTCAATTTTTTACCGCCAAAAATAAACAAGATTTTTATAATTTGATTTACCTTTGCCTTTACAGAAAAAAACTAAGCATGAAATTTCACTTTTATAAAATCCTTTTGGGTTTTCTTTTTTTATCGTTTATCGGATGTCATAAAAACGAAAAAAAAGAAACTTCGCCAAACAACACAACTCAAAATGAAATTGAATATGCATCAGGTCTAGCCATTTATAAACAAAAAGGCTATTCCATAGTAAAAGTGATTCATCCATGGCCGAATGCTAGCAAAGCTTTTACTTACATCTTAAAAGAAAAAGGCAGTAGTATTCCTGATAGTTTACAAAAATACACTTCCATATCCGTTCCTTTACATTCGATAGTAGTAACCTCAACTACAAATATTCCATTTCTGGAAATGATTGGTGCCGAGGACAAACTCATAGGATTTCCACACACAGATTATATTTCTTCCTTAAAAACCCGAAAATTAATTGCCAATGGTTCCGTTAAAAACATAGGGCAAAACGAGAAGTTAAATATGGAGCAACTCATTGATTTGGCACCTGAACTGATTGTTACTTTCGGCATAGACAATAACAATCCTATGATGGAAAATTTACAAAAAAGCGGGCTGAATGTACTTATTCAAGGCGATTGGATGGAACAATCTCCACTTGGAAAAGCAGAATGGCTAAAGTTATACGGTGCCTTATTTGGGAAAGAAAAAGAAGCAAAAACATTGTTTAACAAAATTGTAAAAAACTACAAAAATGCACAGCAGTTGGTTGCTTCAAAAAAAATGGAATCTACTGTTTTATATGGCTCTATGTACCAAGATCAATGGTATGTGGCGAAAGGAAACAGTTGGGTAGCACAATTTTTGAAAGATGCCAAAGCCAATTATTTATGGTCAAATGTGGAAGGAACAGGAAGTTTGGGTTTGTCTTTTGAAAAAATATTAGACAAAGCAAAAACAGCCAATTATTGGATTGCAACTGGTTCTTTCAAAAACATGGCAGAACTCAATAATAGCAATCCCCATTACAATCAATTTGATGCGTTTAAGAATAAAAAAATCTACACTTTCGAAAGTAAATTAGGACCAACTGGAGGAACTATTTTTTATGAATCCTCGCCAAGCAGACCCGATTTAGTATTGAAAGATTACATCAAAATATTTCATCCTGAGCTACTTCCAAATTATAATTTTACTTTTGCACAAAGACTAAACTAAAATGCCCAACCAAAAACGAAATACAGCGCTTTTCCTCCTACTGGCTTTAGGGCTGTTGCTCTTGTTTTTTGTCAATATAAGTTTAGGCTCCATTCGGATTCCTTTTAGAGAGGTTTATACTAGTTTAACGGGGGGTCAAGCGAGTAAATCAACTTGGGAATATATCATTATCAATTACCGCTTACCTAAAGCTATAACTGCCGTTTTGGTAGGTATGGGATTATCCATAAGTGGGTTGTTGATGCAGACTTTATTCCGAAACCCATTGGCAGGGCCTTATGTTTTAGGATTGAGTTCTGGAGCAAGTTTAGGCGTTGCATTTGTTATATTAGGAGCTGGTTTTTTGCCTTCTTTTTTGAGTGGCCTATTGCTTTCTTCTTACGGGATTGTTGTGGCATCCACATTAGGAAGTACTACTGTACTATTATTGGTTTTATTGGTTTCACAGCGACTTCGCGATACGATGGCAATACTAATTGTAGGCCTGATGTTTGGTAGTTTTACCAGCGCTATTGTGGGGGTTCTCACCTATTTTAGTTCAGCGGAACAGTTGCAAAAATTCACTTTTTGGTCAATGGGAAATTTAGGAAATTTGTCTTGGACTGCCATTCTTATTTTAACGGTTTGCGTTGGTATTGGATTGCTTTTAGGTCTTTACAGCATTAAACCTTTGGATGGATTACTGCTTGGAGAAAATTATGCAAAAAGTTTGGGTTTAAATTTCAAAAGAGCACGACTGATTATCA
>CANEXR010000230.1 GCA_947443815.1 Flavobacteriaceae bacterium
CTTCAATACAAAAAGGTTCTTTTTTAGGTTCAATTTTATCTCCAAAGTTATATTTGCTGCTTTTTCATTTCTCTTTCTAGCCTCCAAAAATTAGTTCTAATATTTTTAATTTTATTACGTAATGGCTAAAATTTAATAGCACATATTAATAAAGCCTTAAATATTTTTTTACCACTGATTCACGGATTAATTCGCACGTAGTTTTAAAATATTTTTAATCCTAAAATCTGTAGCAATTACTCATTTAATATTGGTTATTATATTGTATTCAATAGATGTTACTTATCATTGTTGTCCATTAATTTTTGTAAATGCTAATAACACTAACATAAATTGACTAAGGAATATTTGGACTGGCTTAGTTTGATTTTTATTCTACCTCTATTTAGCTCCTCCTTACAAAGCAAACCTTAGTATTAAGCACAAAAAAAACCGCAACATCAAAGCCTTTATAGCTGTGAATTTGCGGTTTCATCTTATCTTCTACACAAGACGTAATGCCGTAATAGAAAGCATTACGTCTGCGTAAGAAGTAAAACTTTCTAGAGGAATCGAAAGTTTTAGGGTGCTTTTTAAATGAAAATTAAAATGAAGTTAATTCCCATTCAAAAAGATATTTATTTTTTTGAAGATTGTCTTTCCATAACTTTTGACAATTCAGGCTGTTTTTCGTTCATGATTTTGGTTACAGTTCGGTGCATCCAAATCAAACAAATGGCTGATAATACTAAAATGAAGATCCAAGAACTTGACCAAAAACCAGTACTAGTCAATAGATATCCAAAGATAATTGGTCCGAAGAAACCTCCCAATCCACCAATCATACCTACCATTCCACCAACAACACCTACTTCGGTTGGAAAGTACTCAGGAATGTGTTTGTAAACGGCCGCTTTTCCAATTCCCCAAGAAATACCAATTAGAATTACTAGTATAAGATACACCCACATATTGGCACTAAAATGAATGGCTGTCACTCCTTTGGCCAACAATTCTTTTTTCTTTACTTCTTGGTTTTGTTTGACAACAACTTCTTGCCAAGAATTTTTAGTTGGAAAAATAGTGTTCTCTAATGGTTTCTCTACTTTTTTATTGATGGCAAAATCTTTTTCTCCAACTTTCACATTGGTTTCGGAAACTTCCGTTATGATTCCTTTTTTTCCAGCCATCACACCAGGACCAGCTGTTGTAATATCCATTTTTGGAATCATTAATAATGTACTTAGTATAACTGATGATGATAAAACCCAATACATTACTTTTCTAGCCCCAAATTTATCAGACAGATAACCTCCAAAAGCACGAATAACTCCTGATGGCAAACTAAATAAGGTGGCAAACATTCCTCCCATGACCAAACTCGTTTGATAGACATTCATAAAGTTAGGCAACAACCATTGCGCATAGGCTACAAAACATCCAAAAACTAAGAAATAATAAGCTCCAAATCGCCAAACTCTAGCACTTTTAAGAGAACCTAGCATCTGAGAAACAGTTTTTGTATTGTTTTCTAATTTTTTGTTTTTTGTAAAAATCAAGAACAAAACGCCAATAATCAATAATGCAAAACCATAAATCACAGGCAATAATTTCCACCCATTTTGTGGATCATCAATAGAAAATTGATTTAGCAATGAAGGTGCCATAAAAGTGGTGATTGCAGCTCCAGCATTTCCCATTCCAAAAATCCCCAATGCTCTACCTTGCCATTCTTTTGGGTACCAAATAGAGGTAAATCCAATACCAACGGCAAAACTTGTTCCTACCATACCAAACAAAAAGCTTAGAAGTGCAAACATGAAAAAACTATCCGCTAAGGGAAGTAAAAACAAAGGTATAGAGCAAAGAAGGAGTAAAAAAGAAAATACGTATTTACCACCAAATTTATCGGTTAAGATACCCATTGGTAAACGCATAATAGAACCTGTCAAAATTGGAATTCCTAAAAGCCAGCCTACTTGAACTACGCTCCAATTAAAAATGCCATTGTCGACTAAGTATGTTACTAATACGCCGTTAAGTGTCCAACAGGCAAAACATACTGTAAAGGCCAGAGTATTCAGAAATAATATTCTGTGTGATTGTGATAATGAATTTGTAGCTTTCATAATACTTATATTTTTTTGACAAAAATAAGTACTATTACTTGTTTAAAATCTGCGTTTTCGCAGTTTTGTAAAAATAATTACGTATTAATACGTAATTTTATCAATTTTACGTAGTTTTTATCTTTTTGTAAAAAATACCGAGATAAAAATACTACAATAAAGAAAATTCATTGGCTTTATTAGAAAGTTCCATCAGGTTTTTGACTTTTAATTTCTTCATTAAATTAAAACGATGCACTTCGGCAGTTCTTTTACTAATATCCAAAGCTTCGGCTATTTCTTTATTACCTTTTCCTGACAAAAGAAGTTTTAGGATTTCTTTTTCTCTTTTGGTAATAATCATTTCTTCCGCAAGGGCTTGTTTGGGTTCTAATGAACTATTTGTTCCATTAGTAAGATGACCAATTAATATAGAAGAAATATCACCACTAAAATATTTTCCACCATTAGCAACAGTATGCACTGCTTTAAGAAATTCTTCTTTACTGGATCCTTTTAATAAGTAACCATCTGCACCAGCTTTGATTGATTTCAATACGTATTCTTCAGATTCATGCATAGAAAGCATTACAATTTTTATAGTATTGTTTTGAGTTCTTAATTTTTCAACTACTTCAATACCAGTTAGATTTGGCATTCTAATATCTAAAATCAATAAGTCTGGTCCTTCTGTTTCTACTATTTTAAGGGCTTCTAAACCATCAGTAGCTTCTCCAACTACTTCTATATTGGCTTCGTTTTCTAATAATGATTTGATGCCGTCTCTTACAAAAACGTGATCGTCGGCCAGAACAACTCGAATAGTATTACTCATAACTTACTTATTTTTGAATCTAATTTTTTACGTATATTCATCTAATAGGAAAGGCTAAGATACGTAATTCTTAAAAATAACATACAAAAAAATTGAATTTCTAAATTTTCAATTCTAAATTCCGCAATTATGGAGTGTTTGCTTTTATAATAATGCACAAAATGGAAATTGTGGTAAACAAACAAGTAAATGTTTAGCAAGTATAATTGAATTTCAATAAATAATAGTATCTCAAATTGGGTCCTATTTTTTATACGACTAAAGTGGAATATTAAAAGTGATTCGGGTTCCTTCACTTGGAATGGAATTGATAAAAACCCGACCATTGATATATTGAATTCTTTCTTTCATAAAAAGTAATCCCATTCCAGATTCACTGTTTCTTTTTTTCTCAGCTTCTATAATATCAAATCCTTTTCCGTTATCGTCAATGGTAATACTTAATAATTTATCACTATGAGATAATTGCACAATAATATGAGTAGAATCGGCATATTTTATAGCATTGTTAATCGCTTCTTGCGTGAGTCGGTAGATATTTATTTCGATCAAAGAATCCAATCTTTGGTCAAAACCACTTTTATTGTAAAAAAGAATATTCTTCCCTGTTAGTTTTGATAATTCTTGAGTAAGTTTAGCAAGCGAGGATACAATTCCATGATCGCTCAATTCTGGTGGCATTAAGTTGAAAGTGGCTGTACGAACCCCTTTTATTATGTCTAAAGCTAATTTTTTTAAGTACTCAATTTTTTGCGCTGCTTTTTCTTTATCATCTAAATTAATGCTTTCGAGACTGAATTTTAATCCGGTTAGCATTTGACCAATTCCATCATGAATTTCACGCGCTATTCTGTTTTGTTCATTTTCTTGATTTTCGACAATTTTGCTCGAAATCACTTTTTGCTGATTGATTTTATCCGTAACATTTTCGGTATTCAATCGGTCAACTTCTTGTTCTGCTTTTTTACGTTCCGTAATATCAAAACAAATAATCAACAATTCGGATTCCTCTTTTTTGATGGTTACAGGTACCATCGACATATCTAACCAAATGGATTGTCCATTTCTATTGGTGATATTCAATTCTCCTTGCCAGCCACTACGATGTCGCTCGGAAATAATTCGGTCAATTACAAGTTGTTCTTTTTCGATTGAGGACAATACCTGTGAGAAAGTCTTGTCCGACATAAAGGGATTATAGTGTAGTAATTTCGAAAATTTCTCGCCAATATGAATAAGAGAACCGTCTGGAGCAACACGGCAATACAAAAGTGTATTTTCCATAGCATAATTGAGCGATTTTAATTCTTTCACTGAATTCTCTTTTATTTCACTGATAACTTCGGTGTCATGCGCTAATTTAAGTGCCTTTTTTTCGGACAATAAAAGTTTGAAAATTAGGGTCTCAATTTTTTTATTAGTCGGTTTAAAAATAAAAATAAATTCCAATAGTAAAACGAGCAAGGTAAATCCTAAAATGGCATATTCTGTTTTGCTTTGCAAGGTTACTTTTTCTAACGCTTCCTTGTCATACTCACCCACAATTTGATTCATTTTGGAAAGAAAAGCGCCTTCGTTTTCAAGAATCGTTTGAACTAATTGCTGATTTTTATCTTCATTGGTATGTGTTTTTTTATGGATTAAAAACTGGCTTGAAGCTTTTATAATGCTGTCAAAATTAGGTTTGATTGTTATAAAAAGCTGTTGCAGTGCTACACTTTTTTCTTTTGGAAAACCAAGACTGTCATTCCCGTTTTCTAATGCATAATGATTGAATTTCCAAAGACTGATAATGTCATTTATCTGATTGATTTCTTCCTTGCTTTTAACGGTATCCGTTACAAAATTCAGAATCAAAATCTCTTTTGTCAATTTTTGACTCAACATTCTTTGTTTTCCAGAAATGTTGATAATGCCTGAATCACTTAGCTGTC
>CANEXR010000231.1 GCA_947443815.1 Flavobacteriaceae bacterium
AAGATGTGCGTGTTTGGGGTCAAGATGCTTCGACTATTAACAGAACAACCACAGAAGTAAATAACGGAATTTTATTTCATGAAGCTTGGGCAGAAATTATGCTAATTGATACAACTAGTACTATCCAAAATTTATCAGTTAAGTTTGGTCGCCAAGAAATTTCTTATGACGATCAAAAAGTCTTAGGAGGTTTAGATTGGTTGCAACAAGGAAGACGCCACGATGCAGTTGTTTTTAAGTTTGCTAATAAAGGCTGGATTGCGGATGTTGGAGCTGCTTTTAACCAAAACAAAGAGCTCAATACAGGTACTGTTTATAATGGTGTTCCAACTACTTATGGAGCAGGTACAAATGGAATTGGCACGATGTATAAATCATTTCAATATGCTTATTTAGGAAAGAAATTTTCTTTTGGAGACGTATCTTTCTTATTCTTTAAAGATGATTTTAACAAATATACTACAGTAACTTCAGGAACACCAGCGGTAACTACAAAAGTATATGGAGAAGGGGTTTGGAGTCGTAATACTACAGGATTTTACTTTAATACTAATCCTACCCGAAAAATTAATCTTACAGGAAGTTTATACCATCAAGGTGGTCATGATAAAGACGGTCGTTCTTTGAGCGCAAATTTAGCTTCTGTAACATCGACATTTCAAGTGGGACGTAAGTTGTTTGTAGGACCTGGTATTGATTATTTATCTGGTGATGATGGTACAAAAGCGGTTACTGCAACTTCAGAAAACAACAGATTTGATCCATTGTATGGAACACCTCACAAATTTTGGGGAAGTATGGATTATTTCTATGCGGCAAACGGTTTTGGAAAACAAGGATTGCTAAACTATTTCTTCAAAGTGAAATACAATATGAAAGATAACTTGAGTTTGTTTTTAGATGTTCATGCTTTTGAATCAGCTAATACTTTGTCAAATGGAGCAGGTGGTAAACTAACATCCTATTTGGGTACTGAAGTAGATATGTTAATGCGTTATAGTTTGACTAAAATGATCAATATAGAAGCTGGATATTCCATTATGAAAGCTACAAATTCTATGGCATCAGCTGCGGTAAAGAACGTTACAAATCCAGATTTAAGCCCACAATTTGCTTATTTAATGGTGAATATTAAACCAAACTTCTTAGCAAAAAAATAAACTAAAGTAGTATTCAATTATCAAAAAGAAACAAAATGAAAAATTCAAATAAACAATTAACAAGGAATTTCAAGACTTCAGTTTTGACCTTGTTTGCCGTAATGATTGCCTCTTTTACAACCATTACTGCCCAAAATGATCCTGTAAAATTAGGTTTCATACCATTAACAGATTGCTCACCAATTGTCATGGCCAAAGAGCTTGGACTATTCAAAAAATATGGGGTTGAGGTGGTTGTTACCAAAGAATCTTCCTGGGCTAATGTGCGTGATAAAATCCTAACAGGCGAATTAGACGGAGCACATTGCTTATATTCTATGCCATTCTCAGTTTACACAGGAGTTGGTGGAAAAGCAGGTTCCGAAATGATGATTGCTATGATGCTAAATGTTAATGGTCAAGCGATTACACTTTCAAATGATTTTTGTGGAAAAGTTGGTTTCAAACAAATGAACAAAGTAACTCCAGTAGTAGCAGCTAAACTAAAAGCTGAAAAAGAAGTCACCTTTGCCATGACTTTCCCTGGTGGAACTCACGATTTATGGTTGCGTAATTGGATGTCAATTGCTGGTTTGAACCAAAAAGCAGTAAAAATTATCACTATTCCTCCACCACAAATGGTTGCTAACATGAAGGTAGGAAACATGGATGGATTTTGTGTTGGTGAACCTTGGGGTGGTGTTGCTGTAAAACAAGGAGTTGGTTTTACTCAAGTAGCTTCTCAAGATATTTGGAAAGATCATCCAGAAAAAGCATTGGTTGTTAATAAAGAGTTCAGTGCCAAACGAAGAGCTGATTTAGTCAAAGTAATGAAAGCAATCATGGAAGCTTGCAAATGGTTAGATGTACCTTCTAATCGTAAAAAAGCAGCAGCAATAATCGGAAAAGCACCTTATGTTAATGCTCCTGCCGATGTAATTGAATCTCGTTTAATGGGTGATTATAATTTAGGTTGCAACCAAGGCGTTGAAGTTTATGACAATGATTATATGTTATTCCACAAAGGCGGAATGGTTAATTATCCACGCAAATCCTATGCAATATGGGCTATGGCACAGTTTGTAAGATTCGGATATTTGAAAGAAGCACCTAATTATAAAGCAATTGCTGATAAACTGATATTACAAGATTTATACGAAGAAGTTGCCAAAAGTATGAATGTAAAAGTCCCAAATGATGATATGAAACCATTCTCACTTACCATGGACAAAACTGTTTTCGATCCTGCAAATCCAGCAGCTTATTTAAAAGTTGTAAAAAAATAAAAAAACTGTTCCAATCCCTCTCCATTGGGGAGGGTCGAGGAACAGTGCCTAAATATTTAAATTAAAACTAAAATTTATTACCATGTCTGATAAAAACACACTAACCATTGATGAAGCATTAGATTCTAGAATGGATGCTTCAAACGATCCCCAAAAAAGTGTTATTGAAGAAAATTACAAACTCAAACTAGCCCTAAACACCCTTCTTATAAAATCAAAATCTATAGGATTTGCCATCGTTGGTTTATTAGTTTTTGGTGGCTTATGGAGTTTATTAAGTGCATACACCAAAAATGCCCTACCAACTCCAACGGCAACATTAACCGTTTTGAAAGAAATGCTAAGCGATCCATTTTATGATTACGGCCCTAACGACAAAGGAATTGGATTGCAATTATTTAGCTCTATCAAAACCGTGCTTTCTGGATTTTTATTAGGCTCTTTAATCGCCATTCCAATCGGAATTTTAATGGGAGCCAGCACAATTTGTAAGCAAATTTTCTATCCAATTGTTCAATTGCTAAAACCCGTTTCACCATTAGCTTGGTTTCCAATTGGTTTAGTCGTTTTCAAAGACACCGGAATGGCAACCATTTTCATCGTTTTCATCACCTCATTATGGTCTACCTTAATCAACACCTCTTTTGGAGTAGCATCAATTCCACAAGATCATAAAAATGTAGCCAAAGCATTTGGTTTTTCTAAAATGAGGTATTTAACCAAAATCTTAATACCATACAGTTTACCTCACATTATCACCGGTTTACGATTAAGTATTAGCGTCGCTTGGTTAGTAATTGTAGCAGGCGAAATGCTTTCAGGAGGCGCCGGAATCGGATTTTTCGTATGGGACAGTTGGAACGCACTAAGCCTCGAAAAAGTAATATCAGCCATCATAATCATCGGAATTGTAGGATTGTTATTTGACCGAATCTTCACTTTCATCGAAAATAAAGTCGCCTACAAAGCCTAATTAATTTTTATTATGGCGTGCCCCTCCGTAAAAAAAACTACGGGTCGTGCTGTACGTTCCCGCTTTTTTTGAGCCCAAAAAAGTCTCAAAAAAGAGCTCCACTGCCATCACTCACGCAAACCCAATACCCAACCCTAATACCTAGAAAACATGAGTTATTTAGAAATAAAAGATTTAGAAATTTCATTTCCAACTCCCAAAGGAAAATATATAGCCGTAAGAGACATTAACCTGTCCATCAAAAAAGGAGAAATTATCTCCATAATCGGTCACTCTGGCTGCGGAAAATCAACCATTATGAATGCCATAGGAGGGATGCTTATCCCAACAGGTGGCTCGGTTGAATTAGATAATAAAAAAATAAAAGGACCAGGACCAGACAGAGGAATCGTCTTTCAAAACTACTCCCTTTTGCCTTGGATGTCTGTTCATGAAAATATTTTTCAAGCGGTCGATTCTGTAATGGATTGTTCTAAAAAAGAAAAACATGAAATCGTAGATAATAATCTTAAAATGGTTAATTTATTAGAACATAGAGATAAATTACCAGGTCAATTATCAGGCGGAATGAAACAAAGAGTTGCTATCGCTAGAGCTTTTGCCATCAATCCAGGCGTGTTGTTATTAGATGAACCTTTTGGCGCTTTGGATGCCTTAACAAAAGGATCCATGCAATTAGAAGTCTTGAAATTATGGAATCTCAACAACAGAGAAAAAACCATCGTAATGATTACACACGATATTGAAGAAGCCTTGTTTTTATCTGATAGAATTGTAGTATTGAATAATGGCCCAGCTTCAACTATTAGAGAAATTGTCGATGTGCATTTGCCAAGACCAAGAAACAAAATCGAAATTGTAAAAATGCCCGAATACATCGAGCTAAGAGATAAATTATTGCACCTATTAACCGATAAATTCTCCATCGAAGATATGGGAATGGTGTATAAAAATTAGTTTTATTTAATTTGTTTAGGAGAAGGATCCCTGTAATGATTTGGCATTACAGGGATTTTGGTTTTGATAGGATTGTGTTAAAATTTTAGCAGCTACAGTTAAACTATTTTGCAATTAATCATCTCCAATGCTATTTTTTTTGCTTAGGTTTTAATTGCTAAGACTTATAATTCTCCAATTCTGTCAATTCTCACTAATTCGTTTGGATTGTAATCCAAATTCTTCAATCCAAAGTTAATAACATTGATAAGACGAAGCCTTCAATACAAAAAGGTTCTTTTTTAGGTTCAATTTTATCTCCAAAGTTATATTTGCTGCTTTTTCATTTCTCTTTGTAGCCTTCAAAAATTAGTTCTAATATTTTAATGCTTTATTACGTAATGGCAAAAATTTAATAGCACATATTAATAAAGCCTTAAATATTTTTTGCCACTGATTTATAGATTAATTCACCACATAGTTTTAAAAAATATTTTTAATCCTAAAATCTGTA
>CANEXR010000232.1 GCA_947443815.1 Flavobacteriaceae bacterium
AAAATATATTTCATAATTGTTTATTTGGAATAAATAAAAATAACAATGCAAATATATAATCCTGTTTTGGTTTATCAAAGTTTATTTAGACTAAATATCAATAAAAAATAAATATAATTTTAAATAATTGATAGCTAGTTTTTTACGAATAATCTAAAGTCAAAAAATAATGGAGATATTAATTCAAACAATTTTATTTTAATCTTGATATATGTATTTTTATCAAAAAAAAACACATTTCTAAATGAAATGTGTTTAATGAAAAGTTACGATTTGATATTTTTTTTATTGGTTACTAATACTAAAAAATCAGAAACAAATTTTTTGTAAATCTTCTATCTAAAAAAAAAACGAAAATTATTTATTGAAATTTAGCTGTAAAACCTATGTAAAAACTTCTTCCCACTGCGGGTATTATTCCTGGTCCAGGATATTCATCTGTTCTACGGGTAAAATAGGATTTATCAGTTAAATTATTGGCGCCTAATTTAATTGCAAAATTTTTCAATTTGTAGGAAGCACTCCAGTCTAAAACAGTGTAAGCTGGAATATAACCCGCAACTGGATCTTCGCTGCTTGTTGCATTTGAAGCGTCTCCATAAGCATCTCCAACAGAATTAACCTGTAAAGTGGTGGATAATTTACTAGTGCTAAAAATTAAACCCACACGATTTATAGTTTTAGCAGCGGCTTCGACTCTTTTTCCTTTAAATTCTCCGGTGGTGTACTTTGCATCTACATAGGCAAAGGAATTAAAAATACTTAAACCAAATTTAGATTGTGAATTGAAATATTTTAGAATATTAAACTCAATATAACTTTCAATACCTTGGTGTACACTATTGGCAATATTTTTTCTAACTGAATAATAATCCCCAGTGATAGGGTCTGTCGCCAAAGTCACGCCAATACGTTTGTTATATGCCATATAAAATCCACCAATGTCAAAATTGAGGTAGTTTCTAATGGTACCTCTGTAGCCTAAATCACTGTTAAACCCTTTTGAATCTTTTAGGTTGGGGTCAATTTTAGAGCTAATTCCAAAAGGTTCTAATTGACTGTAATCTATCGGGCGATAAGCTTGACTAATATTGGCATAGATACTGGTATTTTTTCCAGGTTTTAATTCCAATCCAAGTCCTGCTAATGCAAAAGTTCTATTTCTAACTTCATCTGTAATTTGAATATCACCTTCTACTTCTTTATGTCCTTTGGCAGTACTTCTTAAATATTCGAATCGAAAGCCTGGAGTAACAGTAAAGTTTTTGGAGACTTTAAAAATGTTTTCTACAAACGGAGCTAGATTGGTGGTACTAAAATCCAAATCATATCCCCAATCTCCCGAAATTGATAAATCAAAATCGCTATTTGTCGTTCCTTCTCCACCACCTTGACGCTTAAACCAAGCATAGCTCTGGCGAACACCACCTGCAAAAGTTGATTTTTGTTTACCCAAAAAATAATTTTGTGAAAAACGTATTTCGGTCGTCGTATTTTTCATTTTTTCGATGCCCACTTCTCTTGGTACATATGCTCCTGTTATTGGGTCTATGTCGTCAGTAGCTGCAGCACCACCGTCTTCATTTCTCCAAACCAAAGAACGGCTACTAAACAAAAAAGTAGATTTAACGCTCAAAGTACTGTTTGCCGAAGGCGTATAATTAGCGTAAGCAGTAACGATATTCCAAGGGCTTTTTAGCCAGTTTCTTGCTCTTGTAGAAGTTTTTGGATTGGCATAAAATAAGCTATCGGTTAATCCTCCGGGCATTTTTATTTTATTTCGAAGTAAAGAATATTCAACTCCAAAATTTAATTTGTCGGAATGATTGTATTGTATTTTTCCAAATCCTGAAACTTGTGATTGCTGGCTGTTGGGTCTGTAGCCTTCCATATTACGGTATTGTAAAAAACCATAGTAGCTTATTTTTTTATAATTCCCACCAACAGAATTGAAAGAATTATATAAACCATAACTTCCTATAGTTTGTGAAGTAATGAATTCAAAAGGTTTATTTTTTGGAATATCTTTAGTAACATAATTGACTAAACCACCAAACTGTGATCCAAATTGCAACGATGCTGCACCTCTAACCATTTCGATACGACTTACCGCTTCCATTGGCGGAATATAATAGGATTCATTATAACCATAAATATCAGCACTGATGTTGTAGCCGTTTTGTCTTGTGTTCATTTCGATACTTTGGGATGGATTAAGCCCACGTGTTGCAATTCCGTTTGCAGTAAATCCACTACTTTCAGTTTCTACAATATTCAATCCAGGGATTCTGCCCAGTATTTGACGTGTATTATTGATGGCTTTATTAGCATCTAGACTGTCAACAAGAATGATTTCATTTTTTTTGCCAGCATAAATGATTCCATCTTTACTTTCGGTCATGTGGCCCACACCATTTACGGTTTTGAACCCTTTTACAATAACTTCTTTCAGTTCATTTTTAGTGTTTTCTTGCGCCTGTATGTTTTGTAGCCCAATTAAAGCAGCAAGAGTAAGTATTATTTTATTGAAATTCATATAACGGTTTTTGTATTATAAAAAATTATTTTCGGTAATGATCAGTTAGTGTTTCAAGAAATGTTTCTAGTTGACTTTCTTCTTCGGCTGTCATTTTTAAATCGCCTAATTCATCTCTATTCACGTTTTTAAGTACTTCTGGAGCTGCGAATTCGCTAGGATTTACATCTCGAACATTGTAAAAATGAATGACTTCTTTTAAGGTTTTAAATGATCCGTTATGAAAATAGGGTCCCGAAATAGCAATGTTTCGCAATGTTGGAACTCTAAATTTTCCATTATGTTCGGGTTGTGAAACGACACCACCAATGCCCAAATCAATAAAGTTCACTCCCGCAGGATTTACAGTGGTTGATTGGTTATAAAATGGGTTTTTTTCGTTTCTGGGCACTCCTATATTGTCATAACTAAAATCCGTAAACAAAATTTTACCTGTTCTTTCGTCTGGTTCTAAAATGTGACATTGTGCGCATTTTCCTTTTCCTTGAAAAATAGCTAATCCTTTCTTTTCAGTATCCGTAAATTTGATCAATTGCTTGTTGAAATAATCAAATTTTGAGGTAAATGAATTCACTTCTTTAGATGTTTCAAAAACGGCTAAAGCATCGGCTACATATGACATTAATTCTTCGTCGGTCTTTGCCACTCCATATTCTTTTTCTATTTCCGAAAAGTAAGAGGCATTTTTTATCTTGGAAACGACATTTGCAATAGTACCATTATTCATTTCTACTCCACCAATAAAGGGATGAATGAGTTGTTCTTTAAGATTTGGAGAGCGTCCATTAAGAAAAAGTCCGCCAATATATGTTTCATCTGTAGTGTTATAGGTGCGTTCTGGAGAAAATACATTATAAGCTAAATTTGGAGAATTAATATTCGAAAATGTTCCAGCAACAGCTCCTTCCGAAATGTCTCTGTGCAAAGGGTCACTAAAGCCAGTTTCTGGGGCATGACAAGAAGCACATGCTTGACCGATAGGATTTGATAGGTTTTTATCGAAGAAAATTGCTTTTCCAATGGCTATTTTATTGCTAATAATAGGCACATATTCGGAATCATCAGTACAGCTGGATAGTATTATAGCAGTAATAAAACCAATTAAAAAGTATTTCGGATTCATTTATTTGGAATAATTAAAAATAACGATGCAAATATATAATCCTCTTTTGGTTTATCAAAACTTATTTAGACTAAATATTAATAATAATTTAAAATACTTGTAAATAATTTATTTTATTGCATGTTATAAATAAAAAAACAGCCTAGTTTTTCAATACTGAGGCTGTTTTTATTGCGTTAGAAAGATGGTTTTACTCTATTTTCTTCATCGGGAATTGTTCAGAAGTAGATTTCCCGTCTATTTTTCCAGCTATTTTTGCTACAAGACTATCTTTTGTAATCTGTGTATAACTAATTTTTTGTGGATAATCGTGTTTTAGATTTTCAAAGACCAGTTGCTTTTCAATTTCAGTATTTAATAGAAACGCTACGGCTTTGTCATTGTTCTGTCCTTTCACGGTGGCATTGTAGGTCAGATTTTCCCCTTTTTGTTGTAAAGTTATGGTTTCAAAATGCAAAGTATCTTCTCCTTTAATAAAGTAAGATGTAGCTTGAAAGGTACTGTCATTTACTTTTTTCCAAGTTTCTTCTAGATTTCCATCAACTGATTTGTTTTCCCATTTTCCAATGAGCCATTGTGCGGACTTAATTTTATCATTTTTATTGGCATCGTTTTTACAAGAAAAAAGAAGAGACAAAAGTAGTAAGAGGATTAGTTTTTGTAACATTGCGTACCTATTTGGGGTTAGTTTAAAACGCTAAAGTATAAAAAAATAGATATTGATTTATGTACTTTTAATTTATTAGCGTTAAAATTGAATGCGTTATTTTTTGTTTTTAGATTCAAAGGTTTTCGTTCAAAATAGCATAAACTAATGCTTTGGAGGGTTTTTGGTCTTTTAGTTTTGCTCTAACCACTTCAAAAGTGACTTTAAAATCACATCCCGATTTATAATGGCTGCAACCATAAGCAGTATTTCCTTTAAGAACGGTTCCTTTTTGACATTTAGGACAGATTAAGGCGTCTGGTATTGTTTTGGACTCCGTTTTCTTTGGTTCTAATTGGAGTTGGAAATTATCGTCAAAGCGAAGTAAACCTTCCACAATACCGCTATCGGTTTTAAAATCTTTCAAGTTTACTGTAGCTCCTTTTTGAAGCAAGCGCAAGTATTGGTTCTCTGGTATTTTTTTTTCCGCAAAAG
>CANEXR010000233.1 GCA_947443815.1 Flavobacteriaceae bacterium
CAAAGCACCATCAAAGACATAAGTACCTTCACCAGTTAATTGAGAAATATAGCCATTATTAGGAATTTGATCATTCCCTAACGTACCATAACTTGCTCTTAACTTCATGAAATTCACTAATTTTGAATCTCCATAAAAACCTTCATCGGAAATTACCCAACCAGCAGTTAAAGAAGGGAAATAGCCTACTCGATTGCCAGGACCAAATTTGGTTGAAGCATCACGTCTTAACATAGCAGATACTAAATATTTTCCCTTATAATCATACTGCATTCTTCCAAAATAAGAAAGCCTTCTTTCGTCATAACTATAAGAACCGTTGGTCTTTGCTTGTGAAATACCATTTGCTAATGAAATATCAGCATACTCCCATGAATTATTAGGGACATCATAACCTGTGGCAAACAAGCCATTACCCCATTGTTTATATATAGTGTTACCAATTGTGGCAGAGAAATTGTGATCTTCCCCTATTTTTTTGGTATAAGTTCCAAAAATATCAAATGAATAATCATTATCATTTACTGCCGATTGCGATACCGAGCTTCTAGTTACATCAAAAACTTTCCCACCATAACTTACTTGCTTAGCAAAAGATCGAGATTCACTATTAGAGGTATTGAAACCCATAGAACTTGACAATACAAAACCATTAAAGAGTTTGTAATCCAAACCAAAGTTTCCATTTAATTTTTTAAAATTATAATCATTGTAAGTATTAGCAATCTGAGCCAATGGATTAATAATTTCTATACCCAATCCTGTTGTACTTGGCACTAGAGTAAAATTACCATTAGCATCATAAGGAGTCAATGTTGACGGAGTATTTAATGCGTTAAATAACACAGAACCTAATCCATTTTCATTCAATGATTTTCGATTAAAATAAGTATAAATAACATTTGTTTTCAATTTCAATTTATCGGTTAAATCAACTCCTAATGACACTCTAGCAGTATTTCTTAAAAAACCCGATTTGCTTTCGCCAATAATACCTTCTTGATCTAAATGTGAACCACTGATAGCATAGGTAACTTTATCTGAACCTCCAGTAATGGACAAATCATGATTAATCAAAGGTACAGCAGCTGAAAAAACTTCATTTTGCCAATTCGTTCCTTTACCTAAACCTGAAACATTTGGAAAAGGAAGTGGTTTTCCCCCATTAGCATAACTCTCATTTAACAACAAAGCATATTCTGTAGCATTTAATGTTGGAAGTGTTCTTGAAGTTTCTTGAAATCCAGTATAGGTATTAAAAGAAACTTTTGTTTTCGCATTCTTTTTACCGGTTTTGGTAGTTACTAAAATAATTCCATTGGCACCAATCGTTCCGTAAATTGCTGCTTGCGCATCTTTCAAAACAGTGATTGATTCAATATCATTTGGATTCAACAAACCTAATTCCCCTACATAACCATCAATAATTGTTGTTGGTCCGTTTTGTCCGTTTGTAGCAATTCCACGAATACGAATATCTAAAGCAGCACCAGGAGCACCTGAGGTTGTTGTTACATTTACACCCGAAACGGTTCCTTGCAAGGCTTGCTCTATTTTAACAGGTTTTAAAATATCTAGAGTTTTACTATCTAAAACAGAAACAGCACCCGTTACCTGTCTTTTTTTCTGGCTTCCATACCCAATTACAACAACTTCATCCAAAACTTTAGAATCTTCTTGTAACGTAATTGTAATGTTACTGTTTTTTGAAGTTACTTTATATTCAAAATTTTTATAGCCTACATAAGAAAACACAATTGTTGCGCCAGATGAAATTCCATTCAGGGTGAATTTTCCATCCAAGTCAGTAGTTGTACTTTTCGTGGAACTTTTAATTTGAACATTTACTCCAGGTATTGGTAAACCCGAAGCTTTTTCTTTTACTACTCCGCCAACATCATAGCTTTGGGCGAAACCGAAAGTGGATAGCAGCAGAAAAATAATTAATAGATAATTTGACTTCATAATTTATGTTTTTTGTGAAATATAAAATTAGAGGGAAGAACTAATAATAACTCAAAAAGAGCCACAACAAAAAACATACAATGCAAAAAAACTTGTAATTATTTTTTTATCCTTTAAAAAACAGCGTGAATTAAGAAAAAATTAAGAAGTCCGTGTTTTGGATAAAATAAAAAAACCACAACAATAACGTTAATGTTGTGGTAATGTATAGTTTTATAATGCCTTCTTAACAAGCTCCTATACAGCCATTATATACTCAACAAGCCCTTGTTCATGGGACAACTCCATTTTTTTACGCAAACGGTATCTTTTTATTTCTACGCTACGAACAGATATATTCAATAATGGAGCCACTTCCTTGGATGAAAGGTTCAGTCGTAGATACGCACAAAGCCTTAAATCATTTGGTGTTAGTGAGGGATGTGCTAATTTCACTTTTTTTAGAAAATCCTTATCGGCATTATCAAAAGCTTCTTTAAAAACATTCCAAGAATCCTCTTCTGTTATATTTTTATTGATGGTAGTAATTACTGATTTTATACTCTTATTTCCATCTTGCGAATTCTTTTTAAGGTCTTCTTTTATAAAAGCCAATAATTCATTTTTACTATTTAAACTCATTGTAGAAACAGCTAATTCTCGATTTTTTTCATCTACATCAAGAGACAATTGTTCATTTCTTATTCGCATTAATTCCTGCTCATTTTCAAGCTCTTTGATTTCTAACAAAAGGTTATTCTCTTCAATCAGTTTTTCTTTCTGTTTTTGATAGTAGTTCTTGTAGGTTTTATGTATAAAATGAGCCATAATAAGAAGCATAACTAAATATACAAAAAGAGCAAAATTTGTTTCATACCAAGGTTTTAATATTGTAAACGAATAAACGGCTGTATTTCCAAGGGAAGAGTTAGCAAATTTTGCTCGAACCTTGAATACATAATCACCAGGTGAAAGATTTTTGAAACTAACTGTTGATTTCGAATTCCATTCGCTCCAGCTTTCCTGAAGCCCTTCAAGCGAATATTGAAATTCTGCATTGAAATACTTATTGAATTCAGGTACCGTATAATTAAATGTAATGTTGTTTTCGTCATGTTTGAAACTCCCTTCTTCTTTAATAGCGGCATTCATTAGATTTTCATCCAATTTATTTACTGTAATATTGGAAATTGAAACACTGTAATTTTTAAAACTTAAATCATTTATATTCAAAACATAATAACCATCTGTCGTGCCTATCAAATAATTAGAATCAGATATTTGAGTAATATTTTCAAAACCTAACATCGAATTAGTGAGGGAAGCTGGTATTGGAATTACATTCTGTTTAAGTTGATTACTCAATTTACTCAAAGAGAAATAATGAATATAATTTTTAGAAAACAACCATATTTTATTGGAATTATCAACAATTAACTTTCCAGAAGTATATTCATCTTTTTCAAAAACAGAACTCAATAATTTGTCTTTTTCAAACTGTTTCGATTTAGGATTTAATCTAAAAATACCTTCTTTGTTCGCATAATAAATAATCCCATTAAACTTAGTTAAACTTGCATTTTTACCTTTTGCAGGCGTAGAATAAGTTACAAAAGGCTTAGTCCTCATTAATTTAGAATCCAATTGCAATCTAAATACTGCTTTGTATTCATGGCTTACATATACATCAAATCCATTTACAATTTCAAAATACCTAGAAGAATAATCAAATCCTGAAATTTTATTTCTAAAAACCCATTGCTGGTCTTTTTTCATTAAAACAGAAATTCCATAATAATTTCCTTGTAATATAAGTTCTTTATGGTTGGGAACAGCTTCAAACTTCCAAGTTCCTGACATTGGGAAAATATTTTTGGCAACACCATTGTTGTCAATAACAAAAGTTCCTGAATCATGTCCACAAAATAAAGTTCCATCATATTCAAACAATGACCATACTTGCCCCTTAGTACCATTTATAAACTTAAATTCATCATTTGACTGGTAATTTTTATAAAACAATCCTTGATTTGTTCCAATATATAATTTGCCATTGTACAATTTCGAAGTATAAACCGTTCCTAAAATCCCTGTGTCATCAACATAACTCTTAACAGAGGATTGAAGGTTGATGCAATTGATTCCGTTGTCTAAACCAATCCAAAGATTTTTATCTACATCTTCAAATAAAGACAAAGCCGTATTGTTACTCAGTCCTTTATTTTGAGAAATATGATGTTTTATTTTCCCTTCTTTACTCAAAATAAAAATACCATTAGAAACAGTTCCAAGTGCAAAACTTCCATCTGACAGTATTTGACTGCTATACACGCTACTAGCGGCTATTTGTGAATCCGCTTCTGTTGAAAATTTAGATAAATTACCTGCAATTAATTTATAAAATCCATTCAATTGTGTTTGGATTAAAAGTCCTTCATCAGTTGCAAAAACATTAACAATACGATTCGTTTTTAGAATTGGATTATCCGAAATAAGATGACTTCGGCCGCTTTCTATTTCATAAAGACCTTGAGTATTTGTTTGAAAATAGATCGCGTTTTTGGTTCTAAATGATTTAATGATACTATTTGTAGGATCAATAATTCGAAAATTTTTTGCTTTTGTATCATAAATATAAATCCTATTTAAGGATTGAAAAATGACAAATTGATCGTATTTTAAAACATTCCAAAATTGTTCGTCGTCAAGAATTTTGCTTTTTATGGTCTTACTAAGCGATGTATATTTTAACTTCCCATTTGATTGTCTGGTCCAAAAACCGAACTCCATGTAACATCCAGTATAAATCTTGTTATCGATAACTTTAACGGAGCGCATGATAGTTTCGTTTGGTG
>CANEXR010000234.1 GCA_947443815.1 Flavobacteriaceae bacterium
CCAAAGGTCCGGTTCATATTAATGCTCCTTTTGAAGAGCCTTTGTATGAAACGGTTACAGCACTTTCTGTCCAGACAACTCTTTTCGCTTCCGCAAATAGTACTCCATCGACTTCCATCAAAAACCTAGAACAACTTGCTACAATTTGGAATCAAGCTTCAAAAAAAATGGTTTTAGTTGGTGTAAACGAACCCAATTCCATTGATAATGAAATAATTGAAAATTTTGCTAATGATAATTCGATTGTAGTTTTAACAGAAACGACATCTAATTTGCATCATCCATCGTTCATTAATACAATTGATACTATTATTACACCATTTTCAGTGGATGATTTTGAAACTTTTCAACCCGAAATTTTAATCACTTTTGGTGGAATGATTGTTTCTAAACGCATCAAGGCTTTTTTAAGAAAATACAAACCCAAGCACCATTGGCACATTGATTCTTTAAGAGCGTATGACACTTTTGGTGTATTGACTGAGCATTTTGAAATGGAACCAAACCTGTTTTTCAAAGACTTTTTGCCACTCACAAAAAAAATAGAAAGTGATTATTATACAAAATTAGATGCAATCAAGAAATTGCGAATAGAAAAACAAGAAATCTATTTATCCAAAATTCCTTTCTCCGATTTTAAATTTTTCGAAAAAGTAATTCCGCGTTTACCTATAAACAGTCAATTGCAGATTAGTAATAGTTCTGCCATTCGATATGCACAATTAATAGCTATTGATCCTTCAATTGAAGTGTATTGCAACCGTGGTACTAGTGGAATTGACGGAAGTACTTCAACTGCTATTGGTGCGGCTGTGGCCAATGAAAAGCAAACCATTTTTATAACTGGAGATATTGGTTTTTTATACGATAGTAATGCACTTTGGAACAATTATATCCCAAAAAACTTCAAAATTATTGTAATCAATAATGGTGGTGGTGGTATTTTTAGAATTTTGCCTGGTCATGAAGAAACACCCGTTTTTAATACTTTTTTTGAAACTTCTCATAAGCTTACAGCGGAGCATTTAGCTAAAATGTATGGTTTTGAATACACTACTGCTCATGATGAAGTTAGTTTGGAAAAGTCTTTATCAACGGTATTTGAACAAAATGAGAAGCCCTATATTCTTGAAGTTTTTACACCAACAATTGATAATGATAGGATTTTATTGCAATATTTCAAAGAGTTAGTATAGTCTTATTTAGAAGGTAAAAATTCGTTTTTGTTATAGGCACAAATAGTGTTTATAGGACAGCGATCACAATGCGGTTTTGGTCTACAAATTTCTCTTCCAAGAAATGAAAATGCCATACCGATTTCGCCCCAAATGGATTTTGGTAAAATCTGCATTAATTGTTTTTCTACTTTATTGCCATCTTTACTTTCAGTTATTAAACCTATTCTTGGTGCAACTCTAATGACATGTAAATCAGCAATAATACCTTCAGCAGGAACTTTTGCTTCCCTAAGAATTACATTAGCTGATTTTCTGCCAATACCTTTTAATGCAGTTAAACCTTCCATTGTAAGTGGGATATTTTTATCTTTTTTTATAGTTTGTGCAATTTCAATTAACCAACTGGCTTTAGTTCCAAAATTTCGTACTTTAGTGATATAAGGAATTAAAGCATCAATATGTGATGCAGCAAGACTTTCCATATTTGGAAAACCTTCAAATAGCGTTGGAGCAATTTTATTGATATTAGCATCGGAGTCTTGTGCTGAAAGAACAACCATAACTAAAAGTTGGTAAATAGTATGATATTCCAAGGGATGTTTTTTTCCTTCGTATTTGGTTAAAATAGGTTCTAATTTTTCAACCCAATCATTTGAATTTCCAAATAAATCCATATTTTTATTCTTTAAAATTTATGGATAAAGAGTTTACACAATACCGTTGACCAGTTTGGGTTGGTCCATCATCAAACACATGTCCCAAATGACTTCCACAATTGGTACACAAAATTTCTGTACGTTTCATTCCGTGAGTTACATCCAAAATATAACTTACTTTTCCTGGAATTGATTCGTCAAAAGAAGGCCAGCCACAATGTGCATCAAATTTCGCATTACTTTCAAACAAAGGCTCTGAACAAGCACCACAACAATAAATTCCCTTTTCATAATGCAAATTATATTTTCCTGTATGGGGATATTCAGTTCCTTTTTGTCTAAGAATCCTGTAGCTTTCTGGACCTAATAAATCCATCCATTCTTGTTCTGTTTTTTCTATTGGATATTTCATTTTTTAAAATGTTATTGTAAAAGTTAATGATATTGTAAATTTCGTTATTTCGTTCCAATGAATTCAATTATTTTTTTGATAACTGTGGTGTCTCCTAAAATTTTTCGATGTCCCAAACCATTTGTTAACATAAGTTCTCCGTTTTTTAAATGTTTATGAATATGAATTCCTGCTTTTGAAGGCACTTCATGATCATCATTATCATGGATGACCAAAACAGGAATTGTTATTTTCTCAGCAGCTCTGTAAGCCGAAAAGGAATCCATATTTTCTTTGTATTTTTTTTCAAAATGCAAACGAAGACTTAAACCGATTGCAGGTTTTAGTTCTAATTTAGAAATAAAATCCTCTAAAATGTCTTGAACAATATCTCCACTACCAATAATAGTTGCATTAGCCACAGTAAAACCTGATTTTATAGCATTCAAAACAGCCATACCTCCTAATGAATGCCCTACAACAGCTTCAAATGGACCAAATTGTTTGTCAATTTCTAAAATCGAGGCTATAAAATCGACCATAATTGTTGTGTTTCCTGGCGATTTTCCATGAGCAGGCGCATCAAAACTAATGGTAGCATAGCCTTCTTTTATAAGTGCATCTGCTATTTTGAATAATTGTGTACCTCGACCTGACCAACCATGAACCAAAAGAATTTTTTTGTCACTAGTGCCATATTTATAGAGCATTACTGATTTATTAATGCTAGGAACCACAATCAAATTTTGGCTGCTTTTGCGATCCATTTCCAATTCTCTTTTTGGAACTTTATGTTTTATGGGAGTTGTAAATAATTTTGAAGCGAAAATAGTAACTAGTTTTGTTGAAATTAAAGCGAAAAATTTACTAATTAATACAATAATCCTTGGTATTCTTAACGATTGAGAAGGTTTTTTAACTTTTTTTGTCATTTAGATAAATTTTAATCAGAGTTATTATGTTACTTTTTTTTTACTAAATTTAGAAAAACATAAAAGTAATATAATTTATATTTTTTTCAGTAATTAATAAATACACTGGCTAAAGTTTTAACTACTATTGTTGAGTTGATAATCTGGTTTTAGGAATTTTAAAAATAAATCAAAATAAAGGGTAAGATTTCATAAATGGAAATATTTCATATCAGTGCGGAGTGTTATCCAGTAGCAAAAGTTGGTGGTTTAGCGGATGTTGTTGGCGCATTGCCTAAATATCAAAGTTTAGAAGGGCATGCCGTGCGAGTTGTAATTCCGTGTTATGAAACAAAATTCATTCATGAAAATGAATTTGAATGTGTTCATTGGGGACATTTGAAATTAGGCCATTTTAATTTTCCGTTCAGTGTTCTTAAAGAAAAAACAGATCAGCTTGGTTTTGAATTGTATCTAATTGAAATTAAAGAGTTATTTGACAGAAATGAAATATATAGTTATGAAGATGATATCGAGCGATTTTTGTCTTTTCAGATTGCAACTTTAGATTGGATTATTGGAAGAAGAGAAATTCCTGATGTTATCAATTGCCATGATCATCATGCGGGATTAATTCCTTTTATGATGCAATATGTGCCTAAATATACAAAAATAAAAGCAACGGCGACAGTAATGACGATTCATAGTGGTTTGTATCAAGGCATTTTTGGTTTTGATAAATTGTATTATTTACCAGAATTTGATTTGGCAAATATTATGATTTTAGAATGGGGGAATGCTATAAATTCACTCGCTGCAGGTATAAAATGTGCTCAGAAAGTAACAACAGTTTCTCCTAGTTATTTGAATGAATTATGCTATTCATCCAATGGTTTAGAGTTTTTATTTAAAGCAGTACGCTATAAATCGAAAGGAATTTTAAACGGGATTGATATAAAAATGTGGGATCCTGAAAAGGATGTGCTATTAGGGAACAATTATTCGATTAAAAATGTAATAATCGGAAAACAAAAAAATAAAGAAAAAATTTGTAATCTCTTTAATCTAGATCCTACCAAACCCCTTTTTAGTTTTATAGGCCGATTATTATATGAAAAAGGAGCTGATTTATTGGCAAAAGCTGTAGCATTAGCTTTTGCAGAAAATCATTCTGATATCAATATCTTAATTTTAGGCTCTGGAAATAGTGAAATTGAAAACGAATTGAATACCCTATTAATGGACTATAAAGGAAACTATAATACGTTTATTGGTTACAATGAAGAAGTGTCACATTTGATATATGCAGGATCTGATTTTTTGTTAATGCCTTCAAGAGTAGAACCTTGTGGCTTAAATCAAATGTACGCTTTTCGATATGGAACTATTCCAATTGTAAGAAGAACAGGCGGATTGAAAGATACAGTGATTGATATAGAGGAAAATGGCAACGGAATTTGTTACGATGAACCTAGTATTGAAGCTATTTGTTCTTCTATTCAAAGAGCATTAGTTGTATATAATGATACAAAAAGAAAGCATGCCTTAATAAAATCCATAATGGAAATTGACCATTCATGGGCCACAGTTTGTAAAGAATATATAGAAGTATACCAATTAATTATTTAAAGAAATGAAAGCGAAAAAG
>CANEXR010000235.1 GCA_947443815.1 Flavobacteriaceae bacterium
CACTTTTTCACCACCTGACAACACATTACAGGTTTTTAAGGCTTCTTCACCAGAGAAAATCATTTTTCCCAAAAAGCTTCGAATGTTAACTTCATCTCGTTCCTCTTCGGTTTTCACCCATTGACGCAACCAATCTACAAGTGAATAATTATTCTCAAAAAACGAATGATTATCTCCCGGCAAATAGGCTTGGTTAGTTGTAACTCCCCAATCATAAGTCCCTGAATCTGCTACTTGATTTCCATTTAATATTTCATAAAAAGCAGTCGTTGCTCGCGAATCTTTAGAAAAAAGTACAATTTTATCGCCTTTTGCCATATTCAAATCTACTCCTTTAAATAACAAATCTCCATCAACCGAAGCGCTTAAACTCTGAACATTCAAAATCTGATCTCCTGCTTCACGCTCTTGGTCAAAAATAATTGCTGGATAACGACGACTTGAAGGTTTTATTTCTGAAATATTTAATTTAGAAATCATTTTTTTACGAGAAGTCGCTTGCTTAGATTTAGCCACATTCGCAGAAAAACGACGAATAAATTCCTCTAATTCTTGTTTCTTTTCTTCTGCTTTTTTGTTTTGTTGTGCTCTTTGTTTTGCAGCTAATTGGCTTGATTCATACCAAAAAGTATAATTTCCAGAGTAGTGATTTATTTTTCCAAAATCAATATCGGAAATATGTGTACAAACAGAATCCAAAAAGTGTCTGTCGTGCGAAACTACAATTACGGTATTTTCATAATTTGCAAGAAAATTTTCAAGCCAAGCAATAGTTTCAAAATCCAAATCGTTGGTAGGCTCATCCATGATTAATAAATCTGGATTTCCAAATAAGGCTTGCGCCAAAAGGACTCTCACTTTTATTTTACCTTCTAAATCACCCATTAAAGTATAATGATTGTCTTCCGTAATTCCAAGATTTGAAAGCATGGAAGCGGCGTCTGAATCAGCATTCCAACCGTTCATTTCTTCAAATTGAACCTGCAACTCCCCTATTCTATCAGCATTTTTATCATTATAATCTAAATAAAGTTCGTCCATTTCTTTTTTGATGGCATACAAAACTTTATTACCCATCATTACCGTTTCTAATACTGTATGCTCATCAAACATATTGTGGTTTTGATTCAAAACCGACATCCGTTTTCCGGGTTCCAAATGAATATGTCCTGAAGTTGGATCCATATCACCTGCTATTATTTTTAAGAATGTAGATTTTCCAGCACCATTGGCTCCAATAACGCCATAAATATTTCCGTGTGTGAAAGTAGTATTTACTTCGTCGAACAAAATTCGTTTGCCAAACTGAACTGATAAATTATTGACTGTTAACATGAAGGTCTTTTTATTAAAAATTTTTGCAAAAGTACAAAAAAATACTCGCTTTTTAAACCAAAAAAAAACCTGACAATTAGATTATCAGGTTTATAATATCATTCTTCTTTAAAACAAACCATTTACCAAATTAAAAGAAGCTTCTATTTATCCAAAATAAAACAGATTAAAATATAAATAACCAAACTCAATTTTAACAGCACTATTTTATTAATGAACTTGTAATGTTTACAGTAATTTTTTTAAACTTTTGTAAACTGCTAATTCTACATCAGCATTATTTTTTGAGTTGCAATGTTCCAGTAAATCATTCAAAAGAATTGGATTTATTAATTGTTTTTTTTCTATTAGCAATAATAATTGTTGCGATACATCACTTAAGCTTTTTGAAAGAGGTAAAATAGGCTGAATCAATGGAGCATTATTGCTTAGTTCAATCAATTTTGTATTAGTATCTATCCATTTTTTCAGAAAAAGGGTAACACTACTTTCATTTTCAGGAGTTTTATTTTCAATATAATTGTTGACTGCTGTTTCAAAAGCAATAGCGTCATTTGCATCTGCTGTGCAAGCATCTGCAAACAAAGTAAAAGGGGAATACACCTTATATTCTGTCCCATCTGTATTTCGAGAATAGATTTTTAGTGGCTCACAAACATTCGAAAAATCATTTAAAGCAACTGTGTTTTGATTGTTACTAATGTTTCTTAAAATCACTTCTTTGTTCCTCAAATGTGTAATTCCTAGTTCTTCTAATCTAAAAGATATGGTTTTTAATCTTTTGCGTAAGCTAATCAAATCGGTGATGTCTTCATTGGACCAAAGTCGTTCGGCAATTGCTGCAGTTCGTGGCCAAATTCTAGAATCAATATTTGTTGGAGTTACTAATTCGCTCCACATAACAGCTTCCCCACCCAAGATTCTTGCTTTTTCAACTTGTGAAAGTACAGCCGTTTTTGGCAAAGGATCATTTGAATAGTGATCGGCAACACTTTGCATCAAGTCAATATAAAAGCCATTGGACAAAACGGTTTTATATCCATTCTTGGCTGCAGTTATTAGTGATTTACCTGAAGAAACTCCTTCATTTGGCCCTTTCCAGGAATGAACTATTGCCTCTTTGGACAAGTTTTTTGTCATTATTTCTTCCCAACCCATCAACTCTTTATGGTGTTTCTTGAGCATTGGAATTAATTGCATAGTAAAATACGTTTGCAATTCATGATTATTAGCTAATGCATTTTTTTTCATGAATTCTTGTATTTTGGGATTTGCGTCCCAATCTTTTCCTTCGTTTTCATCACCTCCTATATGAAAATAGCTCCCTGGAAAAAGCGGGCACACCTCATCAAATATTTCACTTAATAACTGATAGGTTTTTGGATTTGAAGGGTCTAAAGTTGGTGTAAAAATCCCTGAATTTCTCTCAATGGCATAGTTCGAAATTACTGCTGTTTTTTGGGTTTTATTTTCCTGAGAATTCAAATGAATTACTTTACTTCCAATTTCTGGATAAGCGGTTAAAATGGCCGAAGCATGACCTGGAACATCGATTTCAGGTACAACCAAAATACCTCTTTCATCTGCATATTTAACAATATTTTTAATTTCTTCTTGGGTATAAAAATTCCCGTCAGAAGCTAATTGAGTGAATTTTGGGTGTTTTTTCATTTCAATTCTCCAACCTTGATCATCAACTAAATGCCAATGAAAAACATTCATTTTCATAGCAGCCATTGCATCAAGATTTCTTTTAATCACATCAATAGGTTGAAAATGTCTAGCAGCATCTATCATCAATCCTCTCCAAGTAAATCTAGGAAAATCGCTAATTACAGACGTTGGAAAATAAAAAGAAGTCCCGTTATTTTGTAATAACTGCAATACGGTTTCAAGGGCATGCATTGCTCCCAAATCAGAAGTAGCATTAATTATGATTTTATCTGTTTGTATCTCTAATTGATAACTCTCGTCTTCATATAGGCCAATTTTTCCCTGTTGTTTACAATTTATTTGCAATTGAGCAGATGGAATTTCGTTTAATTTTGTCAAAAATCCTTGCTCTAGAAATAATCCTGTTCTACCATCTAAACGTCTCAAAAATTGTGTCGCTGCACCAAAAATCCTAGCATTAGGTAAACCCGTTATATTTACTTTAAAATTTTTGTCTAAAGTAAAAATACCTGATTTCAAATCTATTTTTTGTGGCCAAGGCATCAAATCCAATTCTGCCGTTTTGATTTGTGCAGAAGCTATTACTCCTGTAATTAATAGGATGAAAATATATTTCATATTTAGTTGGGAAAGTTGAAAGGAAACTCTGTTTATTTTGTATACATTCTTTACAGACTCCTGTTAAAAAAACAAAATTCAGTTAGAAACCAATTAAATATCAATATGATTTTAAACTGAATTTTGTGACTTGATTCTTTAATTCTTGCACGCTGTTTTAGTAGTCAAACCGTTTGAAAGCTTCAATAGCTTCATATTCAGCTAGTCCTAAATCATCATACAATTTTGCTGTATTTTTATTTCTATCTTCAGCTCTTACCCAAAATTCTCTAGAGTCATTTCCTTGAAACATAACTCTATCTTTTTGAGATTGATGGTATAAAATAGCGTGTCTTTTTAATAAAACCTCATCGGGACTTAAGGGAACAGCCATATCAATTTCATGAATATCCCATTCATGCCATGCACCACGATACAACCACAACCAACAATCATTCATGTAAGGCTGTGATTTTAGTTGTTTCATAGCTGCGAATATGGCATTTAAACAAACTTCATGAGTGCCGTGTGGATCAGCCAAATCTCCTGCAGCAAAAACCTGATGTGGTTTTATTTTAGCAATTATTGCCGAAACAACCGCAATATCTTCCGCTCCAATGGGGTTTTTCTTAACTTGTCCTGTTTCATAAAAGGGCATATCCAAAAAATGAGTATTTTCATCTTTCAAGCCAATGTATCTTGTGGCTGCATATGATTCCCGTCTTCGGATTAATCCTTTTAATTTTCTAACCTCTAAAGAATCCACTTGATCTTCTGATTTATTGTTTAAAAAATCAATCACGGATTGAAAATTAATTTTGGTATGATCCTCGCCTACAAAATCATTACAAACCTCAGCAAACTTTAAAGCTTCATCATCCGTAACAGCTATATTCCCAGATGTTTGATATACTACATGAACATCATGTCCTTGTTTGATTAATTTTGAAAAAGTGCCTCCCATAGATATCACATCATCATCGGGATGTGGGCTAAAAAGTATTACTCTTTTCTTAGCGGGATTTGCTCTTTCGGGTCTGTGTGAATCATCCGTATTAGGTTTTCCTCCTGGCCATCCTGTTATGGTATGCTGTAAAACATTGAACATATTAATATTCAAATCATAAGCGGAACCCTCTTGCGCCAAAAGATCAGACATTCCATTA
>CANEXR010000236.1 GCA_947443815.1 Flavobacteriaceae bacterium
GAACAATATGAATCAGAGTTTTTACAAATCAAAACAGTTAAGTTTTTCTCTGATGGCGGATTAAGTTCGGCAACGGCTGCTTTGAATGTTTCTTACAAAAATACGGATGGTTATAAAGGGGTATTGCGATTGGAATATGATGCCTTTTATCAAACTGCCAAAGAGGCGGTCGACAAAGGATTTTCGGTAGCTACTCACGCTATTGGTCATCAAGCAGTCGATTTAACCTTGAAGGTATACAGCGATTTATTCGAAATTAATCCAAAATTAAAACACAGAATTGAACATGTTGGGTTTTTATCCGAAGCAAATATTCAAGATTTTAAACGAATGAATATGACTGCAGCAATGCAACCCATATTTATTTATGAATTGGCCAATAATTTCAAAAGTACCTTGCCCGACGCATTATTGGATGTGGTATATCCTTGCAAAACTGTTTTGGATAACGGAATAAATCTAGCATTATCTACCGATGGCCCTGTGGTAAAAGAAATTAATCCTTGGATAAACATGGAAACCGCAGTAACTCGGAAAGCAGCTGATGGCTCTGTTATTGGCGAAAGCCAAAAAATAACATTACAGCAAGCACTGAAAGCCTATACCGTTGGGAGTGCAATAGCGGATAATTTAGAACATAATAAAGGAAGTTTGACTGTTGGAAAATATGCCGATTTTATTGTTTTAGACAATAATCCTTTTGAATTAAAAGAGGTTGCTACGGTTGAAACTTTAGAAACTTGGATTAACGGTAAAATAAAACACAAAAAACAGCTTTAATAATTACAAATAAAACAAAAAAATCATTTTTTATTGTAAATAAATTAATTACATTTGGCTTGTTATTAATTTTTTACAAAAAAAATAAAATGAGCGCATTAGACGATGAATTAGATTACCAAATATTGACACTGCTTCAAAAAGACGGTAGAATGTCTTTTACTGAAATATCAAAAGAAATAAATGTTGCAGTAAGTACCATTCGGCATCGGTATATCAATTTGATTGAAGATGGAACGTTGAAAATTATAGGCAGAGTAGATCCCAACAAAATTGGATTCAATGCTTACGCGAGTATTTTGATTTCGGTTAAACCAAAGTCCTACATGAATACCATTTTCGAAGCGTTAACAAAGCTACCTGAAATTAGTTTTCTAGCTTCGGTATCTGGTGATTTTGATATTGAAGCCAACGTTATGTGTCGTGATATGGAACATTTGAATGAATTAATAGGTGAAAAAATACATGTTTTGGAAGGCGTTTTTGATACCAAAACCAATATGTACATGAAAATATTTAAGTTCTCACAACCCGATTTAGAATTAGCAAAATTATCAAGCAAGCAAAATGAATAATACAGACAAATTATACGAAAGAAGAAAAAAAAGTGTACCAAACGCTTTGGGAATTTTTAATCCATCAAGTATTCAATCCGCAAAAGGAGCTATAATTATCGATGCCGATGGCAGAGAATTAATCGATTTTGCTGGCGGAATTGGAGTGAATAATGCCGGTCATGGTGTGCCCGAAATAATTGAAGCCATTAAGAGCCAAGCGGATAAATTTATTCATGCTTCCTTCAATGTTTCGGTGTACGAACACTATTTAGATTTAACCGAAAAGCTATGCGAAATTTTCCCTCATGGCGAATCAACAAAAGCGATGTTGACTTTATCAGGAGCTGAATCAGTTGAAAATGCTATAAAAATCGCCCGTGCCGTTACCGGAAAATCAGGTGTAATCTGTTATGATGGTTCTTTTCACGGACGCACCATGATGGCAATGACTTTGACCTCTAACGTAAAATACAAAGAAGGAGCTGGTCCTTACGCACCCGAAGTGTACCGATTGGAATATCCGTATTACAAACCGAGTATGTCGTCTCGTATGACCGAGGAGGAGTTTGATGATTTGATGATTATGAAGTTGCATAAAACATTTTCATCAACAGTTTCGATTACACAAACTGCTGCAATTATTTTGGAATTGGTTCAAGGCGAAGGTGGTTTTACTGTAGCTTCTAAAAAATATGTGCAGTATTTACGAAAATTCTGTACCGAAAATAATATCTGTTTGATTTTTGATGAGGTGCAATCTGGCTTTGGTCGTACCGGAAAATGGGCGGCTTACGAGCATTATGGTGTTACACCAGATTTGTCTACTTGGGCAAAATCAATGGGTGGCGGTATGCCGATAGGATGTGTTATTGGGAAACAAGAAATTATGGATGCCATAAAACCAGGACTTATTGGAGGTACTTATTTAGGTGGGCCTTTGAGTTGTGTGGCTTCTTTGGCAAGTATCAATTACATGCAAAAAAACAATATCAATGCTGCTGGTGAAAAAGTGGGTAAAATAGTTCGGGAGAAATTCAACCAATGGCAGGCTGCGTTTCCAAAAAACATTACAGATGTTCGTGGATTAGGCGCCATGTTGGCCATCGAGTTTTCTAACCCAACAACAGGAATGCCTGATGGTGTTGCCACAAAAGCAATTGTGGATAAATGTCTTGCCAAAGGTTTAATTGTAATTACCTCTGGAACCTACGGTAATTGCATCCGAATTTTAAGCCCGTTGTTTATAGAAGAGGTGCTTTTGGAAAAAGGATTGGCGATTTTGGAGGAAACAATTGGAGAAGTGATTGGTGTTTAGGAGATAACATTAATTATATAAAAAGAAATGAGAAAAATAATTCTTTTAATTTTAATAATGAGTATCATAATCAGTTGCGGTGATTATCGCAAAACCAAAAGTGGTTACTTAATTAAAGGAAACTCTAAAATAATATTTAACGGCGCTGACAAAAATTTAAACGATAAAAGTATTGTTTCTGGATTTGTATATTCGAAAGATACTAAAGAGTTTATTGAGCAAGCATATGTAAAAATCGGAACACTAAAATTTATTACAGATAAAAACGGTTATTTTATTGCAAATGTAGAACCTGGAATATATTCAGTTTCTGCAAACTTTATAGGAAATTGTGAAGAAAAAATTGCTGATTTGAAAGTTGAAAAGAATAAACGGATAATAATAGTTTTTGAATTAGGAACAGCTGTAATTCAATGATAAAATAATAGCCAAGAGAATTAGCTCTTGCTTTAGTTGGATAAAAATAAAAATGGCTTTAGTCAAAATAGTATCTTTTTTTTGCTAATGCATTACACAACTATTTCAACTATACTTCTGTAGACAATTGAAAAATTATTAAATAAATAGTCCTTTTAAAGGCTAATAAATATGAGAAAACAATATATAAACGGCGAATGGTGTGACGCAATTGACGGCGCAACATGGGAAGTACAAAGTCCCGCTACCGAAGAAATTTTAGACAACGTCCCTTTTGGAAACGCTGCTGATTGCAAAAAAGCCATTGCATCGGCTTCTATTTCATTTCAAACTTGGAAAAAGACAACGCCGTATTATAGAGCGGAATTTTTGAAAAAAACCGCCGATTATATTCGGGCAAATGCGGAGGCTTTCGCCAAAGAAACGTCATTGGAAACAGGAAAACCAATGCTCGAATCTCGTGGCGAATGGCAAGTTTCAGCCAACCTTTTTGAATGGTATGCCGAGGAAGGAAAACGCAGTTATGGTCGTGTGATTCCATCCAGTAGAATCGATAAACGTTCCATGGTTATCTACCAACCATTAGGTGTTGTAGGTGTCATTACCGCTTGGAATTTTCCCGCTTATAATCCTGCAAGAGCAGTAGCAGCCGCATTAGCAGCGGGTTGTAGTGTGGTAATGCGTGGTTCAGAATTTACGCCTTTGTCGAGTTTTAATTTGGCAAAAGCCCTTCATGAATCTGGAATTCCAAAAGGAGTTTTCAATTTAATCAACACCGAACCAGTTTCAACAGGAACAGAGATGATTGAAAATCCGTTATTGGCAAAAATTAGTTTTACGGGAAGCACACGTGTTGGTAAGATTTTGATGGACGGCGCTTCTAAAACTTCGACTAAATTGTCGCTCGAATTGGGAGGAAATGCACCTGTAATTATTGATAAAGATGTTGATGTTGATGCCATTGCGCACCAAGCCATAGTCGCCAAATTAAGAAATTGCGGTCAAGTTTGTGTTTCACCACAGCGTTTTTATGTGCATTCCAGTATTTTTAACCAATTTGTTTCGGTCGTAAAAGAAGATATTTCAAAATTGAAAACGGGTGTAAATGGTGGCGACATCGATTTTGTAGGGCCATTAATTAATAAAACACAACAAAACCATTCTTTGGCGATGCTTGAAAAAGCCAAAGGTGAAGGAGCAATAGTTCATATTGGTGGAGAAAAATCAGAAAAAGGTTTTTTTGTACATCCTGCATTAATTGAAGCGAGACAAAATCAAGGGTTTATAAAAACGGAAGTTTTTGGGCCATTAATGATAGTAATTCCGTTTGATACACAAGAAGAAGTGATTGAATGGGCAAATGATACGGAATATGGTTTGGCTTCTTATGTTTTTACCAATCATATTAAAAATGCAAATGTATATGCCGAAAATCTTGAATTTGGGATGGTAGGAATCAACGAATGGGCTGCCCATGGAACGGAATTACCTTTTGTAGGGATAAAAAGTAGCGGAATTGGTCACGAATCGGGTTCCGAAGGATTGAAAGAATATTTAGAAATGAAATTGATCAGTTACGGGAATATGTCTTAATATATAGCTGACAGGTTTTAAAAATCTGTCAGGTATAAATACATCAAATTATGAAAAAAGAAATTTTAGGCAAATACATTTTGCAAACCGCCACCCCAGAATATGC
>CANEXR010000237.1 GCA_947443815.1 Flavobacteriaceae bacterium
TTCCTCTATTTTGAGAATAATCTCTTTGTGGAGCTGCTTCTCTATTGGTGTTTCCTCTATTTTGAGAATAATCTCTTTGTGATTCAGATTGTCTATTAGTGTAACCAACTGAAACTCTCGAACCTCTTTTTTGATCCAATTCATAACGGTTTGTTACATCTGAGTTTCTTCTTGAAAAAGAATAGTTTGGATGCTGTCTTTCATATCCATTGCTACGTCTAGAGTTATAGATATATTCTGCACGATTGCTTCTTCTGTAATTTACATAATTATAATCATTGTTACTATTTAAACAAAGGCTAATATTATTTCGATATCTAAAAACTGGGTATGGATTCCAAGCATAATAATAGGTAGGATAATAATTCCATGACCAAGAAGAATAATAGGGATGATAATTAGTCATCCAAAAAGAGGCATAAATATACGGCGTTGCATAATAAACAGGCTCGTAAATATAATTTTGCCCGTACATATAGACATCTCCAACTACTTGAACGTGGACTTGATTATTTCTGTCTTTTTCGACATCAATTGTTGCAATATCTTGATAAACATCACGATCCAAAACGGCTTGTATAATGATGACATGGGTATATTTTTCAACAGTTTCAATAACACGTAAGTAATCTACTTCGTCGTCATTATTCAAATCTAAATTCGATATTTGAATTTTTGGGTCATTTAACCGTCTCTCAAAATCCTGAAGATTTCTTGAATCACCAAAAATAGAGGCGACCGCTCTTAAATCTAAATTATCACTAATTTCGGAATTCAAGGCGTTAACGGATGTTCTATTTTGTGCTTGTATTTGCGTTACAAAAATAGTGGCCAATGCGGTTAATAATAATAGTTTCGTTTTCATGGCTGATGTTATTAAGTTTAATATTTTGGATTATCCAATTACTGTGCCAATAAATAAAACCTATATTTTCTATTTCTTTATTTAGTTGTAAATTAGCTTTTTAATTAACAAATAAATGAAGAAAATTCTTTTGATTTTAGTGTTTGTCCTTAGTTTTATATCCTGTAAAACAAATAGTTATAATAATAATGTTAAAAGTCATGTTTTTTTTAATAGAGTTGAAATTGATACCTTATTTCAAGATAAAATAAGCATTAGGGCAATTGTTTCTGACCAAAACAAAATTTGGTATGCTGCTGATAAATCTAGATTTGGTTTTTTTGATTTGAATGAAAATAAAAGAATAGAAAGGCATATTGTTAAAGACAGTTTAAAATTGGAATTTAGGAGTATTGCTCAAAATGAAAAGGATGTTTTTCTATTGAATGTTTCCAATCCTGCATTACTCTATAGTATCTCCAAACAAACATTACAAACAAAGTTGGTCTATCAGGAAAACCATGAAAAAGTGTTTTATGACAGTATGCAGTTTTGGAACAATAAAGAAGGAATTGCTGTTGGTGACCCAATTGAAGGTGTTTTTTCTATCCTTTTAACCAAGGATGGAGGGGATTCATGGTATAAAATTCCAACTTCAAATTTACCAAAACTTGACGAAGGGGAAGCGGCATTTGCTGCAAGTAATACAAATATTGTGATTAAAGGAAATCTCACTTGGATTGTTTCTGGTGGAAAAAAAGCAAGAGTTTTTTATTCTTCAAATAAAGGTATTTCTTGGACAGTTTATGATACGCCAATTGTTCAAGGAGAAACGATGACCGGAATTTTCACAGCTGATTTTTATAATACTAAAATGGGATATATTGCTGGTGGTAACTATGAGATTCCAACTCAAAATTATGATAACAAAGCAATTAGTTTTGATAGTGGGAAAAATTGGACACTTGTTGCTCAAAATCAAGGATTCGGGTATGCTTCTTGCGTTCAATATGTTCCTAATTCTAGAGGAAAAGAATTAGTTTCAGTTGGAGCAACCGGGTTATATTATTCCTCAGATAGAGGGCATTCTTGGAAACAATTAGCCTCAGATCAAAGTCTTTATACAATACGATTTATAAATGATTCCACTGCCGTTGCTGCTGGAAAAAACAAATTGATACGCATTCGTTTTAAGCCATAAAAAAGCCTAAATAATGTTTAGTTACTTAGGCTTTTTCGTTAAAAAAAATCAACCTTTTATTTTCTTGGGCCTTTGTCTCTGTATTGTTGCAATAATTTTCGATTAAAGTCTTCTTCCGATTTTTTTAATTTTATAATTTTAGTAGCTGGCAAAATTCCTTTTAAAGTAGAGAAGAATTTTTTTCGTAAAAAAAATAATTCTTCTTCAGAGCTTTCCATTTGATTCAAAAACGCACTAGCCTCTTTTTCGGACATTTTATCAATAGAACCTTCTTCCATTCGACCCATAAATGCTTTCATTTTTTGATGTCTTAATTCAAATTGTTTGTCATCGAAAGTATTGTAAATTGGCCAAAATTTTTCAGCTTCACTTGCGGTCAAATCAAGTTCAGTTGTCAAAAAAGCAACTTTTAATGCTTTTATTTGCTCTTTTTTCTCTCTCATTCTCTCGCCTTGTGCATAAAATGTAAAAGAAATAAACAGCATTAATACGGGGAATATTTTCTTTAAATTCATTGTTCAATTGTATTAAAGTTCAATTTGTAATTTTGATAAAGGCGCTTTATTCAATAATAAGATGCTCCATATCTGTGTTTGTTGTTAATAAATCTACTATGGTTTCATCTTCTATAGGAATACTTGTTTTTATTTTATCAATATCTTCTAATTCCAATTCACTGATGATATCATATTGATTCATGTTTGATTGATAAGTGATATAATTTTCTAAAGTATTTTCATCTAATTCAGTTGTACTTGTTGAAAGATTAGTGTAAAAAGGTATCATCAATCCAATAACTAAGACAGCTGCAAATGCAAAGATAATTCTTTTCCTTTTTTCAAAAATAGAAATTACTTTTGGTTCATTTTTAGGTAGTTGTTGCATTATTTTTGAAGAAAAATTTTCAAAATAATGCTCTGGAGTTTTAAATCCAGATTCAATTTTAGACTCGTTTTCTAATTTAAATGTTTTCATAACTTTTTATTAGACTCAATTAAAACAAAAAGGTTTAAGAGGTTTGTACAAAGGTTTCGATTTTTTTTACTGCATGATGGTAAGAAGCTTTTAATGCCCCCACGGATGTACCTAAAATTTCAGATATTTCTTCATATTTCAATTCTTCAAAATATTTCATTTTAAAAACTAATTGTTGTTTTTCAGGTAATTTTGCAATTGCTTTTTGTAATTTTAATTGAATTTCATTTCCATCAAAAAAAACATCTGCTTTCAAATTATCAATCGTTTTGTTTTGTAAAGCGGTTGTGGTAATACCACTCATTTTTGCTTTTTGGTTCAAAAAAGTTAAGGCTTCATTCGTAGCAATTCGAAACATCCATGAAAAAAGTTTGCTCTCTCCTTTGAAATTTTTCAAATACTGAAAAACTTTTATAAAAGTATTTTGCAAAACATCATCAGTATCATCATGACTCAAAACGATGTTTCTAATATGATTGTATAAAGGTTTTTGATAAATTAACAAGAGTTTTTGAAACGCTTCATTTTGCGTTTTAGGATCTAATAACTCTTGTATAAATTCCTTTTCTTCTTGCAAAGCTTATATTTATGTAATTAGAATGGAATTTTGGATAAAGGTTTAATTGTTTTTTATAAAATAATTAAAATTCTGAAGGAATCTCATCTTCTTTTTTTGGAGCTATAGTATTTTCCGCTTTAGGAATAACAGCTTTAGGTACTATAGAAACAATTTTTGGTTTTATAGGATAATAAATTTCAGTAATCCATTTTGAAGGATTTTTTATTTCATTTTTCCCAATGGAATATATTTCAAGATGAGAAAATTTAGAATCTAGTAGGAGGTGATTGATTGAACTATATTGCACAGTTTTGTCTAAAGCTTTATAAATATGAGAATAATCACCAGTTAAAGTCGTTTTCAAAGCTTCAAAGGCTTCCAGTTTTCCAGATAGAATATCGCTACCTTCACTGGTGAAAATTTGTTGTTTTATTGGTATACAGAAGGATAATTTTGTAAGTCCTTTAGCTAAATCATAGGTGTGGTAAATTACAAAAGGTTTTCCGTTTATTTCAATATTATTTTTGGTACAAAACTCAATTAGCTTAGGAAATATGACACGAGTGTTTTTTGTTATATCCGATATTTTGCTGGTAAAAAGTTGTTTTAAATAAAACGTCTCTAATTTTTTTACAATTCCATTTACTTTTACCGAATAAGTATTTATTTCATAATCGAGTTTTTTATCTAAATTAGCCAAACTTTTTTCATACATACGGCCAATTATTTTATCAATACCACCATTTAGAGCGGTATAGACTTTTAAGCTAAAACTCATTTTTCCAGTAGTTTTCCATGTTACTTTAGTACCCCCAATAGTATCTTTGAATTTCCAAGAAACTTCAGAAATAGTACCATCATAATTCATTTTTTGCGATATACTATCGTTTTCTTTTACAAAAATGGTTTGCATATCACCACTTCCATTTTTTCCATCCCAAGAATAGGAACTCCCAATACCAACAGTTTTTTGAGGGTAAGTTGTTTTTATTTCTGGATCTTCGACCATCCAAGAACCAAAATCTTCCCAATTTCTAAAATCATTTACATAATTAAAAACAGCAGTTTTTGGAGAATTAATAACCAGACTTCTTTCTACACTAAAAGCTCCTTTTTGAGTAGCAACAAAAACAGATAACGCAACAAGACTTAGTAGCAGTAAAAGAAA
>CANEXR010000238.1 GCA_947443815.1 Flavobacteriaceae bacterium
AGATCTTCGCCTATCTTTTCACGTAGTTTTCTAATATGTACATCTATGGTTCTTCCTCCTACTACAACTTCATTACCCCAAACTTTATCTAAAATTTCTTCTCTTTTAAATACTTTTCCAGGTTTTGAAGCTAACAAATATAGCAATTCAAACTCTTTTCTAGGCAATGCAATCTCAATAGTATCTTTTATGATTTTATATTCCTCTCGATTTATTTCAATACCACCCACATTTAGAGTTTCGCTATTTTGCTCTTGATCTTTTAACCTCCTCAATAAAGCTTTAACTTTACTAACTAGCAGCTTAGGTTTTATTGGTTTTGCAATATAATCATCTGCTCCTACATCAAATCCAGCTACTTGAGAATAATCTTCATTTCTTGCCGTCAAAAAAGTAATAATGACATGATTCAATTCAGGAATCTTTCTGATGTTTTCGCAGGCTTCCATACCATCCATTTCCGGCATCATAACATCCATTATAATAAGATCTGGAATCTCTTTTTTTGCTTTTGCAACTGCTTCTTTTCCATTTGATGCCGTAAAAATTTGATAGCCTTCTTGTGCAAGATTATAACCAACAATCTCTAACACATCTGGTTCATCGTCAACTAATAAGATTTTTGTATTTCTTTTTTTCATGAGCAACAACAATACTAAATTTGAATTTTATTGTAAATATAGAACAAAAGTAGCTATCAAATCTATCTGGATTTAATAAGATAATAAATTGATAACAATTGTATAACATACCCTTTTGATTTGATTGCTTAAAAAGTAAAACCTTGAAAACACTATATATTATGTCAAAAAATCAAAAAAAAACTTCTTGTATTATTACTTTATCAATACTTAAAATTTAGTTTTTAACTTTTATTCTTTTATAAAACAATTGTAAGCATGTCGTTTTAAATCTTTATGGCATACTATTTGAAATATTTTATTATCTTTACTATTCCAAATCATAGCTGATGACAAAAAACTACTTTTATATTACAATTTTACTGGTTTTTTTATTTTCATTGAGCCTCAGCGCACAAGAAGCTAAACAAATACCAAGATTACAAGAAAGCGCTTCAATAGAAGGTTTTAACTTGTACCCGAACCCTGTAAGTAATGGGAAAGTGTATATAACATCAAAAAATGATTTAGACAAAGAAATTCAAATTTTTGATATCTTAGGAAAAAAAGTACTTCAAACTACTTTAAGCTCCAAAGAATTGAATGTTTCCAATCTTTCACCAGGTGTTTACATCATAAAAATTAAAGAAGAAGATGCATCTACAACTAGAAAACTAATCATTCGATAATCATCATTAAAAATAACACTAAAGCTTCAATTTTTTTGAAGCTTTTTTTGTTTAAATTCATAAAAACAGAATCCCTAATTTCTAGTTTTTCAAATACACATCTCATTAAATTTTAATTACTTTTGTAAAAAAAATTCTTGATTTCTTTCAACGATATATTTACTATTACCAACCAAAAGCAGTTTGAAAAAATTGCTTTGAAAGTATTCCGTTTTCAATATGAAAATAACTTGGTCTATCGAGAATTCTGTAACCTTTTAAAAACAGATGTTCAAAAAGTAAAAACATTGGAACAAATTCCGTTTTTACCGATTCAGTTTTTCAAAAGCCATACTGTAATTTCAAATTCAAATCCCATACAAGCCACATTTACCAGTAGTGGAACAACTGGCTTGAACACTAGTCATCATTTAGTAACCGATGTTTCTATTTATGAAGAGAGCTATCGCAAAGGATTTGCACAATTTTATGGCAATATTGAAGATTATGTTGTTTTAGCTTTGCTCCCTTCTTATTTAGAAAGAGACGGTTCCTCGTTGATTTATATGATAGCGGATTTGATACAATCAACCAACCATCCTGAGAGTGGTTTTTACTTACACAATCACGATGAACTAATTAAAAAAATAATCGATTTAGATCAATCGGGACAAAATGTGATTCTAATTGGCGTTACTTATGCGTTATTGGATTTAATAGACAAACAGCCGTTTCAATTACAGAATACCATTATCATGGAAACTGGCGGTATGAAAGGAAAACGCAAAGAAATGATACGGGAAGAATTACACGAGCAACTGTGTGCTGGTTTTGGTGTTTCGGCAATACATTCCGAATATGGCATGACCGAATTACTCTCGCAAGCATATTCTCTTGGTGAAGGAATATTCGAATGCCCGTCTTGGATGCAAATTTTAATTCGCGATACCGAAGATGCTTTAACGTATGTGAAAGATGGAAAAACAGGAGGAATTAATGTCATCGATTTGGCCAATATAAATTCCTGCTCTTTTATCGCAACACAAGATTTAGGCAAAAAAAATGGCAATGCCACATTCGAAGTTTTAGGTCGTTTTGACCATTCAGATATTCGTGGATGTAATTTAATGGTTATCTAAGTATTATAAATAGTATTTATTGAAAAGCATATACAATTCCAACTCCCAAAACTTGTTTTAATTGCACTTTTGGTCCCAAAGTAACCTGTTCCCCTGCAATTTCCGTTTTAGACTTAATATCATCATCATAAATAAGATGCGTTCCAATATTTGCTTTTACATATTGATTAACAACCAAGTCTAATAACAAATCACAATCAACATCTATGTTTCCAAATTTATTGATGTAATCCGAATACAAACTCACTCGGTTTACAAAATTTATGTTTTTAAAGACTTCTTTTTTATAATAACTAGTAACCAACATCCCCAATCCCATTTTGGACTTTCTCCCTTTAGTGATTAAATTTCCATCTAAATCATATATGCCTTTATTCACCCCAAAAGCGCCTTGATTTGCTAATCTTTGGTCTAAAACTAAAGTTGTTTTAAAAGTAAAAGGAGAAAAATAGACTATTCTTTTCTTTTCCTTATTGGCATTTTCAGCTCCTATTCCAATAAAAATATAGGCCGGAGCAAATGGTCTGGAAATTGCTATTTCTTTGTTAGGATAATTATAGCCATTTGTAAACTGAGTATTAAAATTAAACTTGGCCGTATGATACCAGGTGGTTATTGTATCTTTTCTATAACCAAAAGTGGAGCTAAATTGAATAGCATCATCTGTTTTTCTTAATTCAATACCATCTTGTTTATTCAAACCATATCGCACTATTAATTCGTTCACCCATTTGCTATTCCTTTTAACATACACTCTTGAAAAATCTCCTTTAAAAAGCCCCGATACTGAGCTCGTACCACCGGCACTCCAATTAATAAACGCAATTTGAGATATATCAAAACCTAAACTATTTTTTTTTGTCCAAGATGAAATCGTATCATGAATTTGGGGACTTGTAACTTCTTGCGAAAATGCATTTATAGAAACTGTAAATAAAATCAATAGCGAAACAAAAGAAGGTAATTTCATTATAATTTTTTAAATTTAATAGGTACAAAAATATTATTTACAAAAACTTAAAAAAAGTAATTCTAGACTTTTAACGTCTATTTTGCAATATTGTTGTAATTCAGCAACTGTACCTTGCTCAATAAAAACGTCTGGAATACCCAATATTTGTATTTTTGAAAGGTATTCATTTTGTGCAGCAAACTCTAAAACTGCACTACCAAAACCACCTTTAACAGCGCCATCTTCTATAGTTATTATCGTTTCAAATTCAGAAAAAATCCCATGAAGCATATTGACATCTAACGGTTTTACAAATGGAAAATCATAATGTGCAATTATCTTGGAATTATTGCTTTTTTCTAGAGCTAAACTAACATTGTTTCCAATTGTTCCATTAGACAAAACGGCTACTTGAGTCCCATTTTTAAGGCATTTGGCTTGACCGATTTCTATTTTTTCATAGGTTCTTTTCCAATCTACAAATTGGCCTCGACCACGAGGATATCGAATTGCAATGGGATTCTCCAACCCTAGTTGAGCCGTATACAAAATATGTTGCAGTTCAATTTCATTTCTTGGCGCATAAATAATCATATTAGGAATGCAGCGCAAATAGGCCAAATCAAAAACGCCGTGATGTGTAACGCCATCCTCTCCTACTAAACCAGCTCTATCCAAACAAAAAATCACTGGTAAGTTCTGCAAAGCCACATCATGAATTACCTGATCATAAGCGCGCTGCAAAAAAGTAGAATAGATATTACAAAAAACAATCATGCCCTGTGTCACCATTCCAGCTGCTAAAGTTACTGCATGTTGTTCCGCAATTCCAACATCAAAAGCGCGTTTTGGAAAGGCATCCATCATAAATTTAAGAGAACTTCCTGTGGGCATTGCTGGAGTTATCCCTACAATTTTTTCATTCTTTTTAGCTAAATCAAGTACTGTTAACCCAAAAACATCTTGGTATTTTGGAGGTACATTTTCTTCCGACTTTGGCACTAATTCTCCGGTATGAGCATCAAATTTTCCGGGCGCATGGTATTGCACCTGATTTTCTTCTGCTTGTTGCAACCCTTTCCCTTTTGTAGTAATTACATGAAGAAATTTAGGCCCTTTGACTTTTTGCAATCTTTTTAATTCTTTTATAACTGCACCAATATCATGCCCGTCAATTGGTCCTGAATAATCAAAATTCAATGACTTTATCATGTTGTTTTGCCTTGGATTTTTTCCTTCTTTTACGGCAGTAAGGTATTTTTTGAGTGCGCCTACACTAGGATCAATCCCAATAGCATTATCATTGAG
>CANEXR010000239.1 GCA_947443815.1 Flavobacteriaceae bacterium
GAAATCTGTTTCCCAGAGCAATTATTAGTAGCAGCAAATTTAGGCAAAGCAAGCTGTAAACTCAAGGCTTTTTGAGTATAATATTCTTTTCTACTCGGATGATGCGGTGTCACTGCATTGAAGGTTTGGTTCCAACAAGCTTCCAAAATAATGGTAGCAATAATTCCAATACAATCCACTTGATGAATCAAATTTATCGGTGCTTCGGCATTTTCTATTTCAGTTCTTCCCGATAAAAAAGTAATTGGATTTCGGTCCTCACCAATTAAACCTCCAAACCGAACAATAGTGGTTTTGAAGTTTGTGTTTTTTTGCAAAAGCGCTTCAACAAAAGCAAGTTGCCTGCCGCTTTCCGTATCAGGATTCAAGGGCATTTCCTCATTAATGTGAACTACCGTCGAACTACCATCACTATAAACAGAAGTTGAACTGACAAAAAGTACATTTTCCACAGTTGATGTGGCAATAAATGGAATCAGGTTTTTAATTTTTGCTACAAATTCCATTTCTTCTGACGCCAATATAGATTTGGTATTTCCCCTTAATTTAGGTGGAATAGCAATGATTAAGGTTTGGCTTTCTTGCAAAAAAGCGGCTATTTCACCTGACACATTTTTGCTGTCAAGCGCAACTAAAAAAGGAATAATTCCTTGATTTTCTAATACTGCCATTTTTGCTACAGTCGTTGTTGACCCGTTCACTAAAAATCCTTTTTCTACTAAGGCTTTCGCCAAAGGAAAACCCAACCAACCACAACCTAGAATACTAATTTTTGTCATTTTTTATTTTTTGAAACCAATTTTAAAATGGATAGCACTTTATTCCATTATTTCGTTAAAACCGTATTTGGTTCAGGAATTCTGCTCTTATTTTGTCCTTAAACTATCTTTAGTCAGCGTCAAACTATCTTTCAATATCGGATGCATTATTGTGGCATTTACAGGAAGTTCAACAACAGGACTTGCTGATATTCGTTCTTTAATCACCACCGCATCATTCAATACAAAAGGAGTTGGCATCATCCAGTTTTCTCTTTTTGTCATTGCAAATAATGGATTTGTCATTAAATCAAAGGAGCTTTCTAAGAGTTCCATATCAAAAACGGTTTTGGAGTTCATGCTAAAAGACATTTCCAGTGGAGCATTTTCTACCACATAATAACTCAATATTTTTTTCCCATTTCGTTTGTATAAAGAACCTTTTTGTCCGAGAGTAGCGGCGCCATTTGCTTTAAAATTGTGAATTACCATATTTTCATTTGCAAAAATATCATAGCGATTTACCTTTCGATTCGGTAAAATCCTAATTTTCAAATACCTTTGATTGCCAATGATTCGGTCTTCCAGAAACTGTATACTAGGTTTTTGAATTTCTTTTTTAGGCGCTTCGGCGGTGTAGGTAAAAGCAGAATTGTATTTGCTAAACAAGGGTGTTTTATTTATTACAGTTGCTTTTTTAGGGTTTTCACCCAAATAGTGTTTGGTCCAAGCATCAAGATTGCTGTCATAAGTAACCCAATTTGTGGTATTGGCATCCGCATCATAAACATACAATAAGCTATTCGATTTTGCTTTTCCAAATTCATAACCCGATTCGTAATGCGCTTTCGCAAAAAAGCCAATTGCAACTCCAAAAAATAATAAGCTCCAAGCTCCTTTTTTCTCAAAAGCACCAAAAATAGGGAGTAATAATCCAAAAGTTAAAGCGGTAAGAATTGCACTTCCAAAGAGTATTTTAAGACCAAGACCAATTGGAAACATTTGGATAAATGGAGCAATAATCAGCAAAGCAGGAATACTAAAAACCAGATTTAAAATCCAATTTGATTTTTGAGTCAGGACAAAAGCTCCCAAAGAAAAAATCCCAAAATAAACTGGAATAATCAAAAAACCAGCACCTTGTAAACTGTTTGCAATACCAGCATTAATTATAATCCATAATAATAAGACGGCTACATAATGGTTCATGGTTAATTTTTTGACCGAAAAGCGGTTGTAAAAAACAAAACAAATAGCAATACTAAGCAATACAAAAGCGGCGATGTAAGCGTGACCATTGTACGTGAATCCATTCAATAAATCATTGTATTGCGGATAGATTTTCAACAAAATTTTCCATCCCAAAAAAGTAATTCCACCACTAACAAGCACAGAACCTAAAAGCGGTATAAATCCTTTTCCTATTTCGCCAAAAGAAATAATCCGTTTGCCTTTTCCAATAAAAAGCAGCATTAATAACAATACACACGCTACAATAGTCATTGGTAAAACCCAACTAAAAGGATAGTGAATAAAAGTATACGGAATTGTAAAATACACATCGTCCTCGGAATCTTGGGTACTGTTTAAATCCGCATTCGAAAAATGATGTAACAACGGCATCAAATATGTTCCTTGATGAGCCAATGTATTTTTGCTCAAATGATTGCTGTCATCTTGAGCCGTATGATAATTATAATGGTCATCAATAAAAGCAAAATTATAGCCTTGAATATTTCCTTGTGCTCTGAAAACAGTCAAATCAGTATCATTAGGGAGCATTTTATAAATGCTGTACATTAAGGAATTTGAAACAGGAAAAGTAGTCTTTGCGGAAGCAAATTCGTTGACCAATCCTCTGTTTCCGTTGTTGGTTTCCATTAACATATAACTCGGACCTGAGGAACCACGGGCTTCAAAATTAAGAACTAACCCTACTTCTTTTGCCCATTTGTGTTGCGTTACAAAAAGAGCAGCGCCGTTTAAACCCAATTCTTCTGCATCCGAAAATAAAATAATAATGTCATTTTTATGAGGCGTTTTATGGTATAAAAAAGTACGAACACCTTCCAGAATTGTTGCTACACCTGAACCATCATCACTAGCGCCAAGCGAGTAGGAATGGGGCGCACTGTCATAATGGGAAAGCAACAATAAAGCTTTGGATGAATTGGTCCCTTTTATCCTAGCCAAAATATTTTTTGATTTTACTAAATTTCCCCAATCACTCAAAGTATATCCTTCTTGAAAGGAGGTTTCTAAGCCAAGTTTTTGAAGTTCTTTTACAAGATAATCAGCTACTATTTCATGGTTTTTGGAACCAACAAAATGAGGTTTTTTAGCAATGGCTTCCACTTGTGAAAAAGCTCTGTTGGTCGAAAATGCACTAAGCGAATCATCTTCTGCTGCTATCCATTGTGGCATCATTGTAACAGCAGTAAGTCCTAAAACACACAGAATGAATGCTACGGATAAAATGGATGAATACTTTTTTTTCATGTTAATAGTCAGATTTGGGGGGTTGTGGTATTTATTAAATGTCTTTTTTAACAAGCATGTAAAAATCATTATCTAAAAGCATATAGCCTTGGTCGTACAGGAAATAGTAGGTGTTTCCTGTTTTGGTATTTAGGATATTAGTAAAAAAATCAAAATCAAAACCCTTGCTCATTAATTTAGCCCGACTTGCTTTGCTTTTTCCATCAATATTAAGGTCACATAAAATACGATAATTCTTGCGCAACTTGTTGTTGATGTTGCGCATGTAGTTGGTACTATCCTTGTTTATTTTGTTATTATAGGCATTGCGACAACCATCGCTGCAGAATTTTTTGTCTTCACGACCTACGATTTTTTCGGAGCATTCTAGGCAGGTTTTGTTCATATTTTTAAAGGTTTAAACAGTCGTAAAAAACGTAAAGCCAATCAAATATAATCATTAATTTCCATTTACAAACGGTTACAAATAGTTACAACCGAAAGTAAGCAGTTAGTAACCGGATAACTTTTGTAAGTCATCGCATCTTTGCCTTGTCGAAATCAAACAGAGCAGTTATACTAGCACTGTCAATTTCAAAATAAATACATATATACTAACATTTAAATTTTTACACGCCATGAATGCAATGAAAAACAGAGTACAGTTAATTGGACACGTAGGGAATGACCCAGAAATCAAAAATCTTGATGGAGGAAAAAAAGTAGCAAATTTAAGCATCGCTACAAACGACAGTTATAAAAATGATAAAGGTGAGAAAGTAGAACAAACCGAATGGCACAAAGTTGTAGCTTGGGGCAAAACAGCCGAATTTATTGAAAAATACATTACCAAAGGCAAAGAAATAGCCATTGAAGGTAAACTTACACACCGTAGCTACGAAGATAAAAATGGAGAAAAACGCTATCTCTCCGAAGTACTTGCTACCGAAATTATACTGTTTGGAAAATAATTTTGACACTTTATGAAAGTCACTATTTTTACCGTCCGATTGGATTCGGAACATCTTATCACGGATCAAAATCACTTGAATCAGTTTATAGCTAATGTGCAGTTTATTAAATCAGACACCCATTTTGTGGAAACAGATTCCAGTTATTGGTCGGTCATTATTCATTATGAAATCAAAAATGAAGTTATAACCGATTTAAAAACAGAAGTCCAAGTCCAAGAATCCGATTTAGATTCCGAGCAATTAGAGCTTTTACAGCATCTGAAAGTATGGAGAATAGATAAGGCCACCAAATGGAAGATTCCGAGTTATATGATTTGTCATAATTCTGAACTCATTAATATTGTACTCAAAAGACCCGATACTATTGAAGAATTTAAGACGATAAAAGGATTTGGAGCAAAAAAATCCGAAAACCATGCCGAAGATATTCTGGCAGTTTTGAATGCTTTATAAAAATATAAAAAACGAAAAC
>CANEXR010000240.1 GCA_947443815.1 Flavobacteriaceae bacterium
ATTTTTTAAAATTTCTTTTCGCAACATTTCTAGGCTCTTAATCACAGCTCTATCTATCACTTTTTCACGTGGTTGACCAAAATTAAATTCTTCCACAATTACATCCTCGGGTGTAGCTAATGCAATAAAAACCGTTCCGATTTCCGCATTTGCATCCCCTTTTGAAGGCCCAGCATTACCCGTTGTAGCTATTGCATAGTCCGTTTTCATTATTCGTTTTACATTCAACGCCATTGCCGAAGCCACTTCGGCACTCACTACTGAGTACGCAGATATAAGACTTTGTGAAACCCCTAATACATTAACTTTCAAATCCGTAGCATAAGAAACCACACTACCCCTAAAATATTCTGACGACCCCGCAATTGATGTTAAAACTGCAGCAATTTTACCTCCTGTACAACTCTCCGCTGTAGCTATGGTTTTATGTTGTTCTTTTAAAATTTTGCCTACAACAAATTCTATTGTTTCGTCTTCTTCAAAACCAACTATAATATCATGAATAATAGCATCTAAAGATTTTACTTGTACTGCAATTGCCGCTTCAAGTTGCTCTTTGTCTGTACCTCTAGCAGTAATGCGCAAACGAACTTTTCCTGGGCTTGGCAAATAGGCTAATTTCATGAATTCAGGGAGGCTGTCTTCCCAAGTTGCTATACGTTCCGAAACCAAACTTTCGCCTTGACCGTAGGTAAGAATGGTTTTATGAAGAATGTAAGGTCGTTTGTATTCTCGAACAACTTTTGGTATTATTTCATTCTCAACCAAATATTTCATTTCATACGGCACTCCTGGCAAAGAAATAAAGACAGTATCTTCTTTTTTCATCCACATACCTGGCGCAGTGCCAACTTGATTATGAAGCACTATACACTTTGACGGCACAAGGGCTTGGTCTTTATTTATCTGAGTAATTTTTCTTTTATAAAAACCCTCAATAAGTTGGGTCACATGAACTAAAACTTGCTGGTTTACAATTAATTCATCCTCAAAATAATCACAAAAAGTCTTTTTAGTCACATCGTCTTTTGTTGGTCCTAAACCGCCTGTGACGATAACCAAATCAACGGTATTTTGCAATTTTTTAAAAGTAGAAAGTATATGCTCCTTATTATCACTAATAGAAATCATTTCATTAATTTCAACTCCAATCTTATCCAATGACTTTGCAATGAATCCCGAATTGGTATCCACAATTTGCCCAATTAAAATTTCATCACCTATAGTAATTATGGTTGCCTTCATTTTTATAAAATATGTATTTGAATAGTCAAAAATTGTCTTTAAGCCACAAAAAACTTATACCTAATACCTTTAGATTGCATTTTTTTTGAGAATAAAAACAAATGAGAATTGTCGAAGCGATTCAACAAATTACAAATCGAAATCTTTTTTGATTTCTTTAATAGCTTCTTTAACTTGGCTTTTAATGCTTTTGAAAGTTTCTATTATATCTTTCTTCTTGCCTTCCGTTTTTGTCCAAGCTTCAACTTGCAGAATTTCTTCAAAAGCAACATTCAAGCCCATTAAATCTAGACTTGGTTTAATTTTGTGAGCATACGCATAAGCATGCTTATGGTCTTTCTTTTTAATTCCCTCTTTGACTTGTGCTAAATCTTCTGGAACTTCATTAACAAACAAAGTTAGAATTTCTTTTACAAATTCTGGGTCGTTATCTGAAAGTGCGTACACTTTGGAAAGGTTGTATTTTAAAGCCATTATTTTACTTGTATCCTAAATAGTTTGTGTCCTTCTAAAAATCCCTCTAAAACATCCTCTGGTTTAACAACAGCAACTCCTTCTGGTGTTCCCGTGAATATGATATCTCCAATTTTTAAAGTAAAATATTGAGAAACATACGAAATTAGCTCGTCAATTTTCCACAACATAAAGCTTGAATTACTTTTTTGAACCGTGGTATTATTATTGGTTAATTCAAATGTAATATTTTCTAATGAACTAAATTGATTTTTAGGCAAAAAATCTCCTATAACCGCTGAACCATCAAATGCCTTTGCTTTTTCCCAAGGCAGTCCTTTTGCTTTTAATTTTTCTTGCAAATCACGTGCTGTAAAATCAATACCTACACTAATTTCATCATAATATTTATGCGCAAATTCAGGCTCAATATACTTCCCAACTTTATTTATTTTGACAATTATCTCAATTTCATGATGAATATCTTCTGAAAATTCTGGAATAACAAACGGATGTTGTTTTAATAAAATAGCCGAATCTGGCTTTATAAAAACAACTGGTTCGGTCGGTCTTTCGTTGTTCAATTCCGCTATATGATTGGTGTAATTTCTACCGATGCAGATTATTTTCATAATTAGAATATTAGGTGTTGATGTTAGGTTTTGGGCATTAGAAGTTTGCTATTTTCAACATCCAAAACCCAATACCTAATACCTATTTCGTATTTAGTTTCCTTAGTTTTATAGCTGTTAATACTTTCTTAGTATACAATGGAAAATCCGCATTTTGTATCCAACTAAAATATCCTGGCTCTGTTTCTAGAATTTTTTCAACTTTCATTCCTTTGTGTTTTCCAAAAGTAAAAATCTCATTATCCTCTTTATCAAATGCAATCATACCCGCAAAATCGGCAATTTTTTTTCTAGTCGTAAACTCGGATAATGCTTTCATATCATTTTCTAATTCCGGGTATCTTTCTAATTGCGCTTTTAATATCTCATAAGTAGCCATTGTATCTGCTTCTGCTGAATGGGCGTTTTCAAGACTTTGTCCGCAATAAAATTTTAAGGCTGCACTCAAAGTACGTTCTTCCATTTTATGAAACACCGTTTGAACATCCACTGAGACTCTTCCCTTCATATCAAAATCAACTCCCGCACGAAGCAATTCTTCTGCTAACAACGGAATATCAAACCGATCCGAATTAAAACCTGCCAAATCACTGTCTTTAATCATCGAATACACTTGTGAAGCCAATGCGTTAAAAGTAGGCTCATTGGCTACTTTTTCATCACTAATTCCATGAATAGCTGTTGATTGTGGCGGAATTGGAATAGTTGGGTTAACCAACCATGTTTTACTCTCTTTATTTCCGTTTGGAAAAACTTTAAATATTGAGATTTCTACAATTCTATCTTTTCCAATATCAATTCCGGTGGTTTCTAAATCGAAAAAGCAAATTGGTCTATTGAGTTTGAGTTCCATTTTTTACATTTAAATAAGAATACAAATATATTGATTTGAGTTTAATTTGGTTGGAAGTTTGGTGGTTAAAGTTACCAAAAGAATCAATCAAGTCTACCATTTATAAAAAAACCCTTTTAGAATTTAAAATACTAAAAGGGTTTTTATGCTACACTTATTTTTATCTAAAAATCTCTATCCACATCAAATGCTTCTAAATATTCTGCAACACGTTTTACAAAACTTCCACCTAATGCCCCATCAACAACGCGATGGTCATAACTGTGAGACAAGAACATTTTTTGACGAATGCCTATAAAATCTCCTTCAGGTGTTTCTATAACAGCAGGCATTTTTCGAATAGCTCCCAAGGCTAAAATTCCCACTTGAGGTTGATTTATGATTGGCGTTCCAAAAACACTACCAAAAGTCCCCACATTTGTAACCGTGTAAGTTCCTCCTTGAGTATCATCTGGCTTTAGTTTTCCAGCTTTGGCTCTACCTCCCAAATCATTGACTGCTTTTGCCATTCCTACTAAATTCAACTGATCTGCATTTTTTATAACAGGCACAATTAAATTTCCGTTTGGTAATGAGGCTGCCATTCCTAGGTTTATATTTTTCTTTTTAATGATAAAATCACCATCAACAGAAATATTCATTCCTGGAAAATCTTTTAATGCTTTGGCAACAGCTTCCATAAATATTGGCGTGTACGTTAACTTCTCGCCTTCTCTTTTTTCAAAAGCAACTTTAACTTTATCTCTCCATTTTACAATATTAGTCACATCTACTTCTATAAAAGACTGCACATGTGCTGATGTTTGTACAGAAGCCACCATATAGCCAGAAATTAGCTTTCGCATTCTGTCCATTTCTATGATTTCGTCTCCTCCACTTACTGATGCAGCTGCTGGTTTTGGAGCAATTGAAGTTGGTGTAGCGACAACTTTTGGAGTTTCAGTAACTTTTACAGGAGCTACAACCGAGTGATTGTCCTTGTTTTTTACATATTCTAAAATATCATTTTTGGTAACTCTTCCTTCTTTTCCTGTTCCAGAAATAGCTGCCAATTCCGTAACAGAAACGCCTTCTGCAGCAGCAATATTTTTAACTAATGGAGATAAGAATTTTTCAGAATCAGAAAAATCAATTGGAGTAGCAACCGCTTCTTTAGCAACTTCTATCGTTTTTTCGATAGCTTGTACTTCAGCTGGTACAATTTCTTTTGCTTCTACAACAGTATTTCCACCATCCGTTTCGATTATAGCAATCGTTTGCCCAACTTGAACTAAGTCGTCTTTGCCAAACAATTGTTCCACTAAAACACCCGAAACTTCGCTAGGTACCTCACTATCCACTTTATCTGTAGCGATTTCAAGTACCGCTTCGTCAGCTTCAATTTTGTCACCTACTTGCTTTAACCAATTTGTAATGGTTGCTTCTGCAACACTTTCTCCCATTTTTGGAAGCCTTAATTCAAATCTTGCCATATTATTAACC
>CANEXR010000241.1 GCA_947443815.1 Flavobacteriaceae bacterium
CAACAGAATACACTTCTTCAAGAATAGGGTCACCACTTTCATTACGAACAACGTTACCGTTTTCATCTAATTTTTTTACCCAGTTTTTAAGGTCAAGACCAATACCACCAGTAACATCAACAGTTGTTAGGAAAATCGGAGAAATACCGTTAGTCCCTGCTACGATTGGAGCAATATTAATAAATGGAACATAAGGGCTAGCTTGTTTACCACTCCAAAGCGCCACGTTGTTTACACCTGACATTCTTGAAGAACCCACACCCATCGTACCTTTTTCAGCAATTAACATCACACTCTTATCAGGATTTGCTTCTGCCAATGCTTTGATTTCAGCTTGTGCTTCAGGAGAAATAAAACATTTTCCATGCAATTCACGATCTGAACGGGAGTGCGCTTGGTTTCCTGGAGAAAGCAAATCAGTTGAGATATCTCCTTCACCAGCAATAAAAGTAACTACTTTAATTTCTTCTGCAATTTCGGGTAATTTAGTAAAAAACTCAGCCTTAGCATAGCTTTCTAAAATAGCCGTAGCAATTTTGTTACCACTTTTGAAAGCTTCAGCTAAACGATCTGTATCGGCCTCATAAAGATAAACTTGTGTTTTCAAAACTTCAGCAGCTTGTTGAGCAATAGCAACATCATTCCCTAAAGCTAAATCAAGTAAGACTTTTATAGAAGTTCCTCCCTTCATGTGAGACAACAACTCTAAAGCAAAAGCAACAGTAATTTCAGCAACTACCGATTGACCTAGAACGATTTCTTTTAAAAAATTAGCTTTCAAATTAGCAGCTGGAGTAGTTCCAGGCACAACATTGTAAATAAAGAAATTAAGAGAATCTGTTCTATACTCGCTATCTAAATCTTTAATTTGCGCAATGATTTCGCTCAACAATTCGGCACCATCAATTGGCTTAGGGTGAAGTCCCTGAATTTTTCGTTCTTCGATTTCTTTAATATAATCGCTATAAGTCATAATGATATCTTTTCAATGTTATAGGGCAAATTTCTTTATTATTTCAAAATTAAAAAGCCATACTATTAGTTTTTTTTATTTGTGTTGCAAACTTAAGAATTAAAGATGAGAATTTAAAAAAATCAGCAAAAGATGCCATTTGAAACAAAATATTTATAAATAAAATAAATAATATGTGTTTTATTGAAAAATTCTGAAAATCAGAAAGATTATTTATACAATTATTACTTTAGAAGACAAAAACAGCTTTTGAATCAAATTATTTTTTCGTTTTTTTCTAAATTATAATACTAAATATGTGATATTGTAGGGATGAAAAGAAAAATAATCAGTTTATAACTAAAAAACAACTCTTTAAATCAATTTATCAATAATCATTTCTTCTGTAATTCCTTCTGCATCTGCTTTGTAATTTTTAATAATTCTATGACGCAAAATTCCTGTAGCCACCGCTTTTACATCTTCAATATCTGGGGAAAATTTTCCATGGAAAGCAGCATGCGCTTTGGCAGCTAAAATCAAATTTTGTGATGCTCTTGGCCCAGCTCCCCAATCCAAATAATTTTTTACAAACTCATTAGACAAAGGATTATCTGGACGTGTTTTACTTACAAGCGTTACAGCATATTCAATTACATTATCTGCAACAGGAATTCTACGAATTAATTGTTGAAAATCGATAATTTCTTGAGCCGTAAACAATGGATTTATAGTATTTTTTACATCTGAAGTAGTTTGCTTTACCACCTGAACTTCTTCTAAAAAAGAAGGGTATTCAAGCTTTACAGCAAACATAAAGCGATCTAATTGTGCTTCTGGCAAAGGATAAGTTCCTTCTTGCTCAATAGGATTTTGAGTTGCTAAAACAAAATAAGGCAAATCTAATTTATAATTTTCACCTGCAATTGTAACAGAACGCTCTTGCATTGCTTCCAATAAAGCAGCTTGTGTTTTGGGTGGTGTTCTATTTATTTCATCCGCAAGAATTATATTAGAAAAAACGGGGCCTTTTATAAATTTAAATTGGCGGTTTTCGTCTAAAATCTCACTTCCTAAAATATCCGACGGCATTAAATCTGGAGTAAATTGAATCCTCTTAAAATTAAGACCTAAAGCTTGTGCAAGTGTATTAACCATCAACGTCTTTGCTAATCCTGGGACACCAACTAATAAAGCATGACCTCCAGAAAAAATACAAAGTAATATTTGGTCAACAACGGCATCCTGACCTACAATAATTTTTGCTATTTCCGTTTTTAATTCATTTCGTTTTTGAACCAAACTATGTATCGCGCTAACATCAGACATTTCGAAAGTATTTTTAAATTAAAAAGAGTTAGTAATATGACTTCATAAAACTAACTCTTTTTATTTATTTAATAAAAATTATTTTTTCAACCAATTGTTTGTAAAAGCACAATCTCTGTATTCACCAACAATTTTGATATAGGTTTCTTTGATTTTTTCATCAAACCATTTACCAATCGTTTTGATTTGTTTTTCTTTTAATGCTAAGTCTTTAATTTTAATATAATCTTTAGCATAATCAGCGGTATGCTCATTAATTCTATTGGTTACAGTAATCAACTTAAAGCGTTTTTTACCTTGCTGTTCCTCATCCAATATTGGTGCTGAAATTTCATTTTCCTTCAAATTAGAAACTTGACTGTACAAACTCGGATCCATTTTTGTTAATTCAAAACGGGTATCTTGTGTTTTAGGATTAATCAATGCACCACCATTAGCTCTAGTTTCTTTTTCATCCGACATCGATCTGGCAGCTTCCGCAAAAGTAATTTCCTTGTCTTCAATTCTTTTTTTGATTAAAGCAATTTTTTCTTTTGCATCATTTAATGCTTCTTCGGAAACAGTAGGCGTTAATAAAATATGACGCAATTCTATTTCTTGCCCTTTTATCTTTTCGACATAAATAATGTGATACCCAAAATCTGTTTCAAATGGAGCTGAGATTTCGCCTTCTGCTAAACTAAAAGCCACATCTTTAAACTCTTTTACAAAAGGGGTCTTCCGATTCATTTTATAATACCCCCCATTAGATCTTGAACCTGGATCTTGAGAATAAAGAACTGCTTTTGTTGCAAAACTAGACCCTTCCTGAATGTCTTTTTTAAACCCATTTAGCTTATCAATCACTTTTTGTTTATCGGCATCCGAAACTTTAGGAACTACAACAATTTGAGCTACTTCCATCTCAGCACCAAAAACAGGTAATTCAGCAACAGGAATAGTTTTAAAAAAATTACGAACCTCCTCAGGTGTAATTTCAACCCCATCGATAATTTTTTTCATCATTTCAGAAGTCAATTTCCCTTCTTTCAAAATATCAAAAAAATAGGTTCTAAACTCTTCCTCTGAATCTTTTTTATAATATTGAACCACTTTCTCCAAAGAACCAAGTTGCTCTGTCATATAGGTCAATCTTTCTTCCATCATCCCTTTTACTTCCGCATCCGTAACCTTAACACTATCTTGTACAGCTTGGTGTGCATATAATTTATCTTCAAGCAACTTACCTAACATTTGGCATCTTGTGATATCCTTTACTGAACCACCTTGGCTTGTAATTTCCAAATATCCTTTATCAATATCCGAATCCAAAATAATATAATCTCCAACCGTAGCTATTACGCCATCTATTTTTAATTTTTGTTTAGAAGGAGCTTTAGCAACTGCCACAACTGCACTGTCCTTGATGATTTCTTGAGCACTACTACTAGCGCTAATAAAAAGTACAAGAAAAAAAGCAAGTACAATTCTGGTTTTTATGGATTTCATTGGTATTGATTTTAATAGCATTTCTTAAAATTTATTTTATTTAGTACAATAAAACCGTTTTTCATTTAAAAAAACTGTTTTTTATGGTTCTGATAATTTTGTCAAATATACATTTAAACTTTCTGGAAATCGAATTGTATCTTCAAACTCAATCACCTTGAATTCTTTATAGTTATAACGAACAAAAATAACAATTCAATTACATAATACAAGTTTCCAGTCTACTATTAACAAAAAATTATAAAGCATTTCTTTATTCCTTAATCTCATTATAATTCCTGTTTTTTAATTTCAATTTGTTTGAATATTTGAATAAAAATCAAAGGTGTTTTCATAAACCAAAACAAGACAGACAAACAGCAACCGTATTTATTTTTAAATGGCATTTATAAATAGTACTTTTGCAAACTATTTTACATTAAATATGAGCTTTTTAAAAGAAATACAACGAAGAAGAACTTTTGGGATTATCTCACATCCAGATGCTGGTAAAACAACACTAACAGAAAAATTGCTACTTTTTGGAGGTGCTATTCAAGAAGCAGGTGCTGTTAAAAATAACAAAATTAAAAAAGGAGCCACAAGTGATTTCATGGAAATTGAGCGTCAAAGAGGGATTTCAGTATCTACATCTGTTTTGGCATTTAATTATAAAGAAAAAAAAATAAACATTCTAGACACACCGGGGCACAAGGATTTTGCTGAAGATACCTTTAGAACTTTAACTGCGGTAGATAGTGTAATCGTTGTAATTGACGTTGCAAAAGGTGTCGAAGAACAAACCGAAAAATTGGTAGCGGTATGCCGAATGCGAAACATTCCAATAATTGTATTCATCAATAAATTAGATCGTGAAGGAAAAGATGCTTTTGATTTA
>CANEXR010000242.1 GCA_947443815.1 Flavobacteriaceae bacterium
AACACCTCCAAAACAGGCAGTCATTGTTCCTAAAGCAATGCATATTAACGGATGCAATCCAATATGTATTCCTTTTTCTAAGCCTATCAAAGTAAAAACGCCTAAACCAATGGTGTCAAACAATAATAATGAGATTCTTAATTTTTCTAATTTTTTACCAAAAAAAATGGCCAAACTATATCCGATTACAATTATATATACATATTCTAGATGAAGCATCCATCCAACTGGCGTTTGTCCTATTAAAACATCCCGTAATGTCCCACCACCAACAGCTGTAACAAAGGCAATAATAAGCACCCCAAAAGGATCGAGTTTTTTATGCATAGCCGTTAATGCGCCCGATATAGCAAATGCCATTGTTCCGATAAGGTCTAATAGATGAAACATTTTTTTGGATTTAAAAATTACATATTTTGTGTGTAGAAATTATAATCTTTTAGGATTGTTTGTATAAAATCAGCATCATTCCCAGACTTATTTTGAATGCCAGTAACGGATTCTATTTTTCGTCGCAACTTTAATAGGGTCTCGGAATCGGTTTTGGCTTTTGCAATCAAAAAAGTATCCTTGATAATGCGCATATCGTTATCGGACAATTTGATTACTAATGGATAAATAGGCACGTATAAGTCTCCAATTTCTTCTAGAATTGTGTTGCTTATAGTAATGTTATTTTTAAGGGTTATTACTGCAGTTCCCGCTGACATATCACCCAAGCGTTGGTTTTTGTTACTCGTAATTATGGCTATCAACGCAATAATACCATTCATGACTGTAATATCGACTATCCTAAAAAACCAACGCATGAGGTAATCTCCAAAACTAGCTTGATACCCATCAATTTTAACTACTTTAATTTTGCGAAGCTTTTTACCTAATGTTTGCCCCTCGAAAATACTCTCTAAAGTGATGGAATAAATCATAACTGGAAAATAAAACACTAATAAAAGGGCAATTATTGACCATTGGTCCATTCCGTCCATGGCGCGATTAATTCCTAACCAATAAAAAAAGATACCGTAAACCACGATACAATAAGCAATTTTGATAATAAGATCAATGAAATAAGCCAGCATTCTGTCACCAACAGAAGCTGCTGTAAAATTAATATTCACATTTTGTGTCGTACTTATAGATAATTCTGACATATTTTATACTTTAGCCTTTAATGAGAGAAATCGCCTTTATAAAACAAAATAAAGAAAAATGGCTTGCATTTGAACAGGCTATTTTTGGTAAAGCTAAAAAAAATCCTGATGAAATGGCTAATTTGTACATTCAATTAGTGAATGATTTATCGTATGCCCAAACCTATTATCCTAAAAGCAAAACAGTTGTCTATCTAAATTATTTAGCCTCACAGATTTATCAAAAAATATACAAAACCAAAAGAGAAGATAAAAACCGATTGCTCCATTTTTTCAAAACCGAAGTCCCTTTGATTGTTTATGACTACAAAAGGTATTTGATTTATGCTTTTGTGTTGTTTTTTGCTACGGTTGCCATGGGAGTTGTTTCAGCTAAATACGATGAGAACTTTGTTCGGTTAATTTTGGGAGACCAATATGTCAACATGACTTTGGAGAATATCAAGGACGGAAATCCTGTAGCTGTTTATAAATCGGGAAGTCATTTGGGTAGTTTTATTGGCATCACTTTGAATAATCTTTATGTGGGTGCTAGGTGCTATTTGTATGGTATTTTTGGAGGCATCGGCACTTTTTATATCTTCTTACAAAACTCCCTGATGTTGGGTTCTTTTCAATATTTTTTCTATCAACAAGGCGTTTTCTGGGAGAGTGTCAGAGGTATTTGGATTCATGGTTCCATGGAAATTTTTGCTATTGTAATCGAATCTATGGCTGGATTTATTCTTGGCGCTTCCATTCTGTTTCCAAGAACATATTCTAGAATGAATTCCTTCAAAATAGGGTTCAAAAACAGTTTTAAAATCTTTTTGAGTACCTTTCCATTTACCATTGCGGCTGGCTTTCTAGAAGGATTTATAACGCGTTATTCCATTGAAATGGAAAATTGGTTCAGTAGTTTTATCATCCTTTTTACGCTTGCATTGATTTCTTTTTATTATTTGGTTTATCCTTTTATTGTTCACAAAAAAACACCTAGCTTATAATGTTTGTACTTTTCAAAAAAAGGGGATTTAGCGAGTATATCTCTGACACCATAACTTTTTTCAAGACTTTTGGAAAACACTATTTCAAGAATTATTTCATCATTAATGGTGGATTTTTGTTAATTCTATTGGTTTTGGTCTATTTTATTTTCAAAGTATATTGGGAAGTTGTTGCATCTTCTTTTGGTAATCCCAATGCCAATTACCTTCAGGATTATTTTGCTAATAATGCTGTATTGTTTGTTTGCTCCTTAGCTTTTTTTCTCATTTTGGCAATTATTTTATCCTTGTTAAACTTTGCTTTTCCGGTGCTTTATCTGCAACTTGTCGAAAAAAATAATGGAAACAATTTTACCACATCCGACTTGATTATCAGTATAAAACAAAATTTTGGCCGCCTACTTCAGTTTTTTATTGGATTGGTTTTCATAGTATTTCCAATGCTGATAATTGTATTTGTGTTGCTTTTTCTGATGATTTTTATTCTTATTGGCATCCCCTTACTTTTTATTGCAGGTCCAGCATGCTTAGCATGGATTACATTGAGTTTTCATGATTATCTGATACAAAAAACAGGTTTTTTCAAATCCTTAAAAAACGGATATCTATTAGTCAAACAACAGTTTTGGATTATTGTAGGAACCACTTTTATAATGGCTGCTTTAGTTCAAATTGTACAAGGAATTATAACCTTAGTCCCTTATGCAATCGGATTATTTTTTGTTTATACAGATGCAAATCCATCTGGAGCAAATGCAAATCAAGCAGAATATTTATCATCAATTGGGATTTTAATGACCGTAATTATGGTGTTATCCATCTTGTTAAGTTACTTTTTCAACAATTTCCTTATTCTCAATCAGGGAATCATTTATTATAGTGTAAGAGAAGAAAACGAGAACAACACAACTAAAAGTCAAATTGATTTAATTGGTGCCGAAAGTGAATAAACTCCTCCTTATACTACTCTTTTTCGTTTGTTCCAATGTTGGAGCAGCTGATTCATTGGCTGTAGCCAAAGAAAAAAACATCCATTTCACTGAAAAAGATATTCTTATCGATACAGCAGCAGTAGCAGCAAAAACATTTTCGAAAGATTTCAAAAAAAGGTACAAAGAGGAAAGTTTTGTCTATGAATTCAAAACTCCCGAAAAAAATGCATGGGATCGTTTCAAGGAATGGCTGGCAGGAATCCTAAAAAATTTATTCCGTTTTAGCAGTGATAGAGCTTCGATAAATTTTGTGGAACTAATGCTTAAAATCATTGCAGTGCTGATTGTAGTTTTTGTCATTTATTTGATTGTAAAAGCAATAATGAATAAAGAAGGGCAATGGATTTTTGGAAGAAATTCAGACAAAAAAGGAATCCATTACACCGAAATTGAAAAAAACCTACATTTAGTTGACTTCGAAAAATTAATTCAAAAAGCTTTAGAAGCAGATGAAAAAAGATTGATAATTCGCTATTATTATCTTTGGCTACTCAAAAAAATGTCCGCAAAACAAATGATTGTCTGGGACATCGAAAAAACGAATTCTGATTATCTTTATGAAATTAAGGAACAATCCCAAAAAGAGGATTTTGCCTATTTATCGTATTTATACAATTACATTTGGTACGGTGAATTTGAACTGGACGAAGCTACATTCCTAAAAGCAAAAACAGCATTTGAGAAAACCATAAAATCTATAGGAAATGCATAAAACACTCAAAATATACATCGTGTTTTTGGTGCTGATTTTTGTAGCTATTATTGCTATCGATTCCAAACGTCCAAAACCGATTGACTGGACACCAACCTACTCCATAAAAGACAAAATCCCTTATGGAATGTATGTTTTCAACAAGGAAATTAGTTCGTTATTGAAAAATCAAAAAATTCAAAAATTCAACAATACTCCGTATGAGTTTTTAGAATCAAAATACGATTATGATACTTTGGTAGCCAATTATAAGGTAAAAGGAACCATATTGAACATTTCAGGAATTTCAACAATTGACGATGAATCCATAAAAGAACTGTGCTATTTTGTAAGTCGCGGAAATGCGGCATTTATAAGCTCAAAAACAATTCCAAATTCGTTATTGGATACTTTAAAATTAAAAATGGATTCTGAATATAACTATTCAGGTACTATAAAAAACTGGGTCGCTAACAAAAAATTAGGAACCAAAAAATACCAATTAACAGAAGGAATTGGCAATAATTATTTTTCTAAAATTGACACCTTAACTACCACCGTTTTAGGATATCAAACTGGCGACAGTGCTCGAGTAAATTTTATAAAAGTAAAATACAGCAATGGTGCTTTCTATTTGCATACCCAACCTGTGGCATTTACAAATTTTCATTTGCTAAAAAAAGACCATTATGAATATGCCGAAAAAGTGCTATCCTATATTCCAAATGGAACCGTTTTTTGGTATACAAAAGATCAAAATGGTGCGGTAATTTCAGATTCACCCATGCGTTACATTCTGAGTCAACCTGCACTAAAATGG
>CANEXR010000243.1 GCA_947443815.1 Flavobacteriaceae bacterium
AGGAAGTTACAGCTATAGCATCAATGGAGGGGCTACTGCAATAAACCAAAACACCGCAACCATATCCCTTTCAGGATTGGCTATAGGCAATCAAAAAATAGAGGTAACAGATGATATTACAGGTTGTGTTGCAACAGCTACCATACTTGTTGCTGAACCATCGGCATTAACAGTAAACATAGCCTCAAATACCAATGCAAATTGTAATTTTGGAGCGCAAGTAACTGTCAGCGCATCCGGTGGAACACCAAATTATACCTATGCTTTTGTCCAAGATACTGTTATTCCAGTAGCTTCGGATTATGCCAACAGCAGTTCTGCAATAATAGACCCTACACTAAATACCCAATGGGATGTCTATGTAAAAGATAGTAAAGGTTGTTCCGCTAAAATCGATGTTACCATTGCTACCGATGCTTTGCCAACTATTACTGTTCCTGCTTTGGCTTCAAATCAATGCAATTTGACAGGGGCATTGTATGATTTTACCATAACAACTAGTACTGGTATTGCGCCTTTGAGTTATTCTATTGGTAATGGTTTTCAATCAAGTGGAACATTTACAGGATTAATTCCAGGTACATACGCTGTAACAGTAAAAGACGGAAATGGATGTACTGCAATTAGTGGTACTTCGGTGGCAATTTATCCTTCTTTAGATTTTACGCCAACAAGTACGGTTTTGCCTTCTTGTGCCAATAATGATGGTGTAATTACGGTATTGCCTTCGGGAGGTTCTGGAACCTATTCGTATTCAATTGTTCCTAATCTAGGTTCAATGAGTATTGTTTCAAATGTAATTTCAGGAATTCCAGCAGGTTCTTATGATATAACCATTACGGATGGAATTACATTCTGTAGTAAAACAACAACCGTTGTATTAGGAGCTGCAACTCCTGTTAATTTTACCGCTTCAGATACTGTGGTACACGATGTAAATTGCAAAGGCGATAGTAATGGAATTATAACTATAAATTTACCCGCAAGCAATAATAATCCTGTTTACACCTACGAAATAACCGCTGGACCAATACTTTTTGCTCCACAAAATTCCAACATTTTTACAGGATTAACAGCTGGAACATACGATGTGAAAGTAAATTCAGGAAGAGGTTGCTCATTAACCGTTCCAATTACAGTAGGCGAACCTCTTTTAGGATTAACTGTTTCTGCAACAGCAGCAGCATTTGGTTGTGCTCCAGATAATACAATTAATACAGCCGCTATAACCATTACGGAAGTCGGAGGAACAGCAGGTTACAATTATAGTATTGATGGAATTAACTATTTTGCATCTAATGTTTTTGATATTACAGATAATGGAGCTATTCAAAACGTTACGGTTTATGTAAAAGATGCCAATGGATGTCTTGCCACAAATACTGTTTCCATTAATCCATTGCAAAAAATAACAGCAACTTCTGTAACAATTGTTACGCCTATTGATTGTAACAATTCAGGTGCTGTAAGTATAGGAGTAACGGGCGGTTCTGGAAACTTTAATTATCAATTGATGCCAAATGGTATTCCGCAGCTTTCTAACCTATTTAATATAGGAACTCCAGGAGACTATTATTTCCAAGTGAATGATTTAAATACAGGTTGTTATAGTGTGACAGCGCCATTTACTGTTATACCTTACAATACTATTGAAGTTGTAAGTACAGCAACTAAACCTGTAGTTTGTTTCGGAGATAGTAATGGTGAGTTAGCAATCAATATCAGTGGCTATTCAGGAACTTATAATTATACAGTATTGGGAAGCGCTCCGTTAATTTCAGGAACAGCAAATACAGCTGTAAATCCTTTTACTATTGGAGGTCTTTCAGGAGGAAATTATAGTATTGAAGTTACCGAAACAGCAAGTCCATTTTGTGTAGGAACTTCAAATGTGGTAACTATTGCTTCTCCGGCAATTCCATTAGCAATACTAGCATCCGAAACCGCAAATGTTACTTGTGCCAATAATCAAGGAACAATTACAGCAGTAGCTAGTGGCGGTTGGGGAACCTACCAATATGAATTAACTGGTTCCGCTATTGTTGGCTATTCATCTAATGGAACTTTTACAAATTTAGCCGCAGGAACTTACACAGTAAATGCTAAAGACAGTAATGGATGTATTGTAGCTTCAACAGGAATTACACTTACTGTTCCAACACCAATAAATGCTACGGTTACTCCAAGCACAACTTTATTGTCTTGTTTTGGGGATACAAATGCCAGCATAACACTTTCAAATGTTACTGGAGGTCAAGGAAGTAATTATTCTTATACTTTAAATAGAACGTTGCCAACCGCTTTTTCATCAGGACCACAATCATTAGGCACTTTTGGAGGATTAGGAGCAGGTACTTATACTGTTACAATAACAGATGGATACAATTGTAGCTTTACTTCAACAGCTATTATCATTGCTGAGCCTACAAAAGTAATACCTAATCTAGTAGTGGCTAGTACACAAACTTGTTTGACACAAACCCAAATTACATTAAGCGCAATTGGAGGAACCGCTCCTTATACGTATAGCGCTGATGGGATTATATACAATGCCACCTCATTCAATTCATCCGTGACTTTTGCAGTTCCAACTGGAACATACCATTATTATGTTAAGGATTTGAATGGTTGTGTAAGTTATTTGTCTAATGATATCACCATTGATCCATTACCTCAACTGATAATTAATTTAAATTTAACGAATGCTGTTATCAATTGTAATGGAGATAATACGGGAGTCATTGTAGCTACTGCTCAAGGTGGTTTAGGAAATTATGTGTATTCCCTACAAGATGCATCAGGTAATACGATTCCAGCTGTTCAAGCCAGTCCTGGGGTTTTTACAGGGTTAATTGCAGGCGTTTATAACGTAAAAGTGACTAGTGGAGATTGTAGCACGACTTCTGCCAACAATACCATTACTCAACCATTAACCCCGCTAATCGCTCCTTATGCGGCAACCGATGTTACTTGTGCGGGCTCAAATAATGGAAAAATTGTAATCAGCGCTTCAGGTGGTACAGGAATTATTAAATATGCTATTTCGCCATATTTAAATCAATTTTTTGATACAAATGTCTTTTACAATTTAGCCCCAGGAAATTACGATGTGGTTGTTCAAGATGTATTGGGTTGTTATGTGAAAATTAATTTTGACATCAATGAACCGACACCAATAAACGCAACAATGATTCCTGCATTGACTATGCCTGAAATTTGTTTTGGAGACAATGATGGTGCATTTAGTATTGATATTGTGGGAGGAACTATGCCTTACAGCGTAAGTTTAGATCAGGCTAATGGCCCTTTTAATATTGGTACTCCTACTCAAACTCAATTTGATTTTACAGGATTAGCTGGAGGAGCTCATACGGTTTATATAAAAGATGGAAATGGCTGTACACTTGAGTTAAGTACTCCTTTACCAGATGCTATAAAAATTAACCCAATAGCTGTTGTAGATTATACTTGTGTGAATAACGCTGCTAGTAATTCGGTTACTGTAACAGTTGATGCAAGCATTACCAATCCAGCTGATTTAGATTATTCATTAGATGGATTGCCTTATCAGGCCAGCAATGTATTTACTAATTTACTTCCAGGAACACATGCTATTGAGGTGCGACATACCAATGGTTGTATCAAAAAAACAACTGATTTTGATATTGCCCAAGTTGATCCATTAGCCTTAATTTTAAATGATGGTGGATTAAATGAAATTGTAGCGGTGGCCACTGGCGGCGGCGGTGGATATCAATATACCCTTAATGGAATTTCGCAAGGAAATACCAGTAATTTTATAATCTATGAATCTGGTGATTATACCGTTACCGTTACGGACGCTAATGGATGTTCCGCCACAGCCACCCGATATTTTAAATATATAGATGTCTGTATTCCAAATTATTTTACTCCAAACGGAGATGGTGTTAGTGATGGATGGGCTCCAGGATGTACGATCAATTATAAAGATTTGACCTTTGATATTTTTGATCGATATGGTCGAAAAGTAGCAAGCTATCGTTTAGGTCAATATTGGGATGGTAAATACAACGGTGCCGAACTTCCTTCTGGAGATTATTGGTATGTTTTGAAATTGAATGATTTAAAAGATGATCGAGAATTTGTAGGTCATTTTACCCTTTACAGATAATATAAAATCCCATGACTATTTTGCCCCAAATTAAAAGGATTAAAATGAAAAAAATAATACTATCACTGCTTCTCTTGACCATCACTTCCGGTTATGGTCAGGAGTTGAATTTGCCTGTTTATACACAATATTTAGCAGACAACCATTTTGTAGTATCCCCAACATTTGCTGGTATTGGGGATAATCTTAAAATCAGAGCTAATGGATTGACACAATGGGTTGGTATCAAAGATGCTCCTCAAAACCAATCCGTATATGCTGATTTTAGAATTGCCGATCGCTCGGGTGTAGGGATTTCTTTTTATAATGACAGCAATGGAAACACCATGCAAACTGGCGCTAAATTTTCATTTGCTCACCATCTTATTTTGGATTATTATACCAAACAATACCTGTCTTTTGGACTTTCTTACAACATAAATAATTTTAAAATTGACATCAGCAAATTCAACACTACCTACGA
>CANEXR010000244.1 GCA_947443815.1 Flavobacteriaceae bacterium
TATATTGCAGTAGATGCAGCATCTTTCAACACACTCATACTTTCAATATCATTCTGGTTAATAAAGTTTAATGGATTCTTTGCAGAAGAAGTTCCTAAACCAGAGTCAGCACCACCAGCTGAAGAATCTCCACCATCTAGCGGCACTCCATCAACAACAATTAATGGTCCATTCCCAGAACGCAAAGAAGTATTTCCACGAACTCTAATAGCTACAGCAGCACCTGGCTCCCCACTTGAAGTAGTTATTTGAACCCCTGCTACTTTACCTCTTAATATCTCCGCAGGTGAAGCAGCAGCAATATTATCAAATTTCTTAGAACTAATTTGATCAACTGCACCAGTTGCATCTTTCTTTTTAACAGTACCGTATCCGATAACTATTACTTCTTTTAATTCAGCTGAGTCTTCTTTTAGAACAACTTTCACTGAACTTTTTCCTGCTACATTTACTTCTTGACTTTTAAGACCAATGTAACTAAAAACTAAAACTGCATTTGAGCCAACATTTTTGATAGTAAATTTTCCATCAAGATCGGTTTGCGCTCCATTTGTTGTTCCTTTTACCAATACAGAAGCCCCTGGAAGAGGACCACTTGAATCTGACACCGTACCTGACACATCTTGCGAATACGTCAAACTAGTACATAGCATGGTTAGAAACACCATCAAGCCTTTAAGTAGACTATTTTTCATACGTAATAAATAAGTTGGTTAATAATTTGTTTAAATGGTTTGTTTTAAATATTAAAATCAAACGTAGTGATTATTTTAAGATAATATTATGAAAATAGTAAACTATATCGTTTTCGTTACCCCGAAAACGTTTTCGATTTAAAAATTAATACTTCAAAAAATTAATATTAAAATTAAATTAAACATAAAAAAAACTCAATAAAAAAACAGATTACTCATTTCATAGACAATTATTCATGAAAATGAGGTTTTTGTTGAATAATTCTTAATGTAAAATCATTATTAATGATTTTCATTTGGTTTTTTTTAATTAAAGAAATATTTGGTTTACAAAAACCTGTCCAACCCCCTATTACTGTTTCAAAAAAAAAACAAAAGACCATTCCATATAGTTGATTCTATCAAATTAGAATTAAATATTTTTTTTAATTAATTGAATTACAATTAGTTACACTTGTTTATAATTTATAATCTACCTAAAAGCAAACAACGATAAAATAGCATCAGCAAATGATAAAATTATATTAACAAAGCGAAAAATATGTTAATATGTTTGAAAAAATAAAATTATAGTATGAAAAATAAACATTATGCACAATTAAAGCATAGGATTTTTAGAAATACTATTATTATTAATACCCTTTTTTATGAATCAATTGTAAATTAAAATTATGAAAAAAAAATTACTGCAAAAATTATTAGCTCTAGGTGCCTTTTTGATGTTTGGCATCATGCAAGCCCAAAATGTCTCTGGAATTGTTTCCGATGCTAATGGTGCTTTGCCTGGAGCAAATGTCCTTATTAAAGGAACTAAAAACGGAACAACAACTGATTTTGATGGTGCTTTTACTCTCAAAGATGTTAAACCAGATGCTATTCTTGTTTTTTCCTTCATTGGTTATCAAGACAAAGAAGTAAAATTAAATGGCCAATCCAAAATCAATATTACACTTCAAGCTACTTCAGCAAATTTAGAAGAAGTAGTTGTAGTTGCTTATGGCACTAGCAAAAAGAAAGATTTAACGGGAGCCGTTGGCATCATTAGTGGAGATAAATTAAACAAAATCCCTGTTTCATCTGTTGATCAAGCTTTACAAGGTAGGGTTTCTGGAGTTCAAGTTTCTAACAACTCTGGAGCACCGGGATCTTCTATGCAAGTAAATATTCGTGGGGTTGGTACTTTTGGTAGTTCTACTCCTTTATATGTAGTGGACGGATTTCCAACTCAAGACATCTCTTATTTGAATGCAAATGATGTTAGTTCTATATCCGTATTGAAAGATGCTTCAGCTACTGCATTGTACGGAATGAGAGCAAGTAATGGTGTTGTCATCATTGAAACTAAAAGTGGAAAAATTGGAAAAGTAACTGTAGATGTAAATTCATGGGTAAGTTCTAACAATGCTCCAAAGAAAATACAAATGCTTACTGCACAAGAATATGCTGGTTTTGCAAAAGAAATCAGAGGTACTGCCGATATTGATGCTAGTACTGGAACTAACTTTTATTTACCAGAATGGGACAATCCAAATTCCTTAATAAACGTAGACTGGCAAGACGAAGCCTTTAGAAATGCTATTCGTTATGGACACAACTTAAGTATTAGAGGCGGTAACGACAAAGCAAAATTAGCTTTTACGGCTGGAATTCTTGATGAAGAGGGAACTATAATAGGTTCTTCTAATAAAAGGTACAATACTGGATTGAAAGGAGACTTTACTATTTCTGATAAATTCAGAGCAAAAGCGAGCTTAAAATATGGGTACCAAGAAACTTATGAAACTTTAGCACCTGGTTATTTTGGACTTGCTCAATTGTATACTAACTTACCTCATTTGACCAATGCATCTGCTCCAAACTATACTGGAACAAGCTTAGCCAACAGTAATGGTTTGTATGGTGCATTTTCTGAAGGGAACGAAGCTAGTACAAGTACTAATATTATAGGACAAGCATTAGAGCAATCTAATGACAATGGCAGACATACCATTCAAGGAGGATTAGGATTAGAATATGATTTGTTAAAAGGATTAACCTTAAAAACAAATCTTGGTTTTACAACAAGAAGTTTTGCTAGTTCTAATTTCTTACCAACTTACTTCCGTACTGCAAAAAGCAATGACCAACGTGCAAAAGCTCAATATACTTTAGCTCAAAACACATCTAAAGAATGGCTAGCAGAAGCTTTTTTGGATTATAATAAAACCATCGGAAAGCATAAGTTTAATGCTATGACAGGATATACTGCACAAAAAGAAGCATTTACAACAATCTCAACAGTAGGACTTGGTTTTTTATCTAACGAACTAAGAGATATGTCTCAAGCACAAAGTTACTTGGACCATAGAGGTTTTGCAACTACGCAAACACTTGTTGGAGCTATGGGTAGAATTAACTACAACTATGATAGTAAATATTACATCACTGGAACTTGGAGAAATGATGGAATTGGAAATCGTTTTGCTATAGAAAATGCAAGAGAAAATTTCTATTCAGTAGCAGGAGGTTGGAACATTGATGAAGAAGCTTTTATGGATGGCAGCATCTTCAATACTTTAAAACTAAGAGCTTCATGGGGACAAACAGGAAATGCTTTAATAAATACGTTCCAATATATTGCTAACTACAGCAATGGTACTAGTGGTACTGATAATTCGGGATACATTTTTGGAGATGTCCCAACTCCTGCACAAGGTTTATCGCCAGACAACTTGGCTAACAAAAATTTAAGCTGGGAAAAACAAGTACAAACAAACATTGGTATTGAAGGTGAATTATTAAATGGTCATTTATTCTTTACTTTTGATTATTTCAAAAAAGTTTCATCTGACTTCTTATTTAATAAAGTAATTCCAGCTCAAAACGGATTTACAACTGCAACCGTAAATGCCGGTCAAGTATCGAATAAAGGATTAGAAATTTTAGTAGGATACCGAAAAACGAAAGGGGATTTTACTTGGGATGCTTCGGTAAACTTTACAACTATTAATAACAACATAGATCGCTTAGCTGACGATAATAAATATGTATTACTTGAAGAAAACTTTATGCCAACATGGGCTACTAACTGGAAGGACATAACAAGGTCTTATGTAGGCGGTAATGTAGGTACATTCTACGGATATAAAGCAGATGGAATTTTTCAAAGTCAAGCAGAAATCGATGCGCTTAATGCTGCTTCACCTGAAGGAGTTTACCAACATTCAAAAACATCACCTGGAGACAGAAAATTCAAAGATTTGAATGGAGACGGCGTAATTAATGATAAAGATGAAACTGTTATTGGTAGTCCAATTCCAAATATTTATGGCAACTTCAACTTCAATGCTAAGTACAAATCTTTTGATTTAGGAATTGATATTTATGGTTCTTTTGGAAATGAAATCTTAAACTTTGCTCGCGTACAACAAGAATCAGCCGGTGGATTTAATTTAGGGAACACTTATACCAACGTCAGTAAAGATTATTACAACAACCGTTGGACAACTGCTAACCCATCTGATGAATATGCTAGAGCCATCATAAATGATGTAGATACAAAAAACAATAGAGTATCGGATCATTTTGTTGAAGATGGATCTTATGTTCGATTGAGAAATGTAAAATTTGGATACACTTTACCTGAGAGTTTTATTCAAAAAATCGGCATGACAAACTGTAATATCTATATCAGTGCTCAAAACTTAATAACTATTACAAAATATAGTGGTTTAGACCCAGAAATTGGACAATTAAGTTCCAACATTAATGGTGGAGGTTTAAATACTGTTCAAGCAACTGGGATTGATATCGGAGCTTATCCAGTATCTAAATCTTTAACTTTTGGAGTTAATTTACAATTTTAATAAATTATAATTATGTATAAAAAAATAAACAGAAAAAATCTGTTAAGAGTCACA
>CANEXR010000245.1 GCA_947443815.1 Flavobacteriaceae bacterium
TCGATATTAGCAGAACGAAAAACACCACCACCTTGCGAAATTTCCATTGGTGTGGCTAAATATTTTGATGTCAATCGAAACAAAACTTTACGATCCAAAATCAAACTATCACAATGGTATACATCTCCCGGTTTGAATTGTTCCAATAAATATTTGAATCTGTTGTTGCCCATTTCGTGGATATGAATCCACAAAGCATCTTTGTCGTATACTTTTATAATTCCCGATGCAGATGCTTCAGAACGAGGTTTCAAAACCCAAGGTGCTGAAACAGTATCTGCGAAAGTATTTATATCATGATCATTAAATAAGGAACAAAAAGCAGGAATAGGAATGCCACAACTTTTTGCTCTCATGCGCATGGCTAATTTATCTCTAAAATAGCGACCTGTAGTTTGGCCCATACCATCAATACGAAGATTTTCTCTCAGATAAGTCGCTTTTTCTACATCATAATCATCTAGAGCAACAATGGCGTCTATTGCATTTGATTTCATGAAATTACCAACTCCGAGTAATAAATGCTCTAAATTCCAATCCATATCTTGTCCCTCCATATAGAATATTTCATCTATATATTCTTTTGGCCATGGTGAATTTCGTAATTTTTCGCTTGTCACTAAATAAACTTTATTCCCTAATTTTTTGAGATGGATTAAAAAATCAGAACCTTTGAAATAATTTGAAATACAGATGAAAGTTTTTGCATTTTCCATAGACTATAAATTTTCAATGAATTTAGTTAATAAATGAACACCATAAGCGGTAGCATGCTTACTTTTGGCAAATTCGTCATCCCCAAAAGCAACTCCTGCAATATCAAGATGTGCCCAAGCGGTATGCTCTTGAGTGAAATATTCTAAAAATTTTGCGGCACTAATTGCGCCAGCTACAGGTTTTCCGCTGTAATTTTTTACATCTGCAATATCGCTTTCTATATCTGATTTGTAAGCCTCCCAAAGTGGCAATGGCCATAATCGTTCTCCAATTGCCTCACCGGATTGTTGTAGTTTTTTGGACATTTGGTCATTATTAGTAAACAAAGCACCACATTCATAACCAAAAGTACCGATACTACTTCCAGTTAATGTAGCGATATCAATAACATATTCCGGTTTGAAATTAGTTATTAAATAGGACAAACCATCTGCTAAAACTAATCTACCTTCCGCATCTGTGTCAATAATTTCAATAGAATTGCCACTGTAACTATGAATCACATCGCTAGGTAAAAAGGATTTTGCATCTACTGAATTTTCGGCACAAGGAACAATTGCAGTGATTTGGATGGGTAATTGTAAGTCGGCAATCAGTTGCATTGCTCCAAACACTGCAGCTCCTCCCGCCATATCACATTTCATGTGTAGCATTCCCGCTGTTTTAATATTTAAGCCACCTGTATCAAATGTAATTCCTTTGCCTACAATACCAATATGTTTTAGTGTTTCTGCCTTTTCTTTTGGTTTGTAATTCATAATAATAAACTGAGGCTCATTTTCACTCCCTTTTCCAACAGCCAAAAAAGCGCCTAATTTTGCTATTCTTGACGCTTCAAGTCCTAAAATTGTTACTTCAAAACCATATTTTTCACCACTATTCTGAGCCCATTTGGCTAAGTATTTTGGGGTAACAATATTTGGAGGTAAATCAACTAAACTAAACGTTTCAAGTTGGGCTTGTGCAATTTTTATTCCTTTTTTGGCAGCAGCTAAATGCTCTTTTTCGGATAATAAATTTAAAATAAAGTCTGATTCTAAGAAAGGATGTTGCTCTTTATCAGATTTGAAATGACCCAAATTATAAGTTCCCAAAACTAAACCCGAAACCATAGCTTCCACCTGATCATCATCTAATTGCTGGGGTAAAACTAAAGTAACATTAGCCTTGAATTTGTCTTTATGTTTGGATGCAATTGCGCGAAAAACATTCTTTAATGCTTTATATTCGATTGTTTTTCCAAGACCAATAAATAGATATAGTGTGTTGTTATGTTCGGTCGTGTAATGGGTATCTTTTTTTCCAAAAAAAAGTTTTGAGGAAATTTCCAATCCTTCAAAATGAATTGGATCACTACTTTTTCCAGACGTTTCAAAAACGGGAATTAAAACAGTTCCTGAAAAATCAGCTAGATTTTGAATCGCATTTGTTTTCATTTTTCTTTTTTAATGGGTTTTATATATAAAAGAGGACAGCGGCAATGGCATTATTTTGTTTGAAAAAAAAGCCATTCAATTGCTTTTGGAAATTCATCGCTCCAATACGTTTCACTATGGGTTCCATGCACATTGATGCTCAAATTTATTTTCATTCTATCCTTAACAAACTCGCTTGAAATCAAATCTTCTTGAAATTTATTTACGTGTTCAATCATGGTATCGCTTTCATTTCCACCAGCATACAAATAGACTTTTGTATCTGCTGTATCCGCTTTAGCAGGATTTATTTTCAATTCGGGAACTACCCAAAGTGATGGCGAAAAAATCATTAATTTCCCATAAACTTCAGGATTTTTTAAACCGCTAAAAATACTCACCAAACCGCCCATCGAACTCCCTCCTATTCCTGTATGTTCCCTTTCGGTTTTGGTTCTAAAGTTTTGGTCCACAAAAGGTTTTAGTGTATCGGTTACAAATCGAATGTATTTTTTACCTTGTCCTTTCCCTAAAACGGTTTTCCCAACATTATATTCTTTTACACGATCTTCTTCGGCATGTTCGACAGCTATAATTATAATTTTTCCAATTTTATATTCGGACATTACGGCTAGTTTTTTATCGATTTCCCAATTCCCGTATTTTGCTTTTTCATTAAATAAATTTTGAGCATCCTGCAAATACATTACGGGATATCTTTCGGCTGTATTATCATAATCATGCGGTAATAAAGCCCATATTTTCCTTGTTTTATTGAGCTGTGGAATTTCAAATTCATCCGAAATCAAAAGCACTTGTGGCAAAAATGATTGTTTAAAGGGCAACCAGTTTTTTCTCCATCGGGCCACATGTTCATTTTGAATTCCGGTATGACTGTTTGTTGAACGATTTTCGGTACGGTTTCCCTGGCTGTCAATTTCAACTTCGCTCCAATCTCCTTTTGTAAACTTGTATAAAAGAGTTGTTGGGTAATCAAAATCATGTGAAAATTTGTAATGATAAGAATTAATTCCTACTTGCTCCATGACAAATTCTTTATCTTGGGTTCGCCAACTATTAAAATTTCCTGAAATATAAACAGGACGTGCATCGTCTTCGTCAGTGGTTAAAATAATGTGCAATCCTGTTTCTATTTTATTGCTTTTTAATTCTAAATTAAAAATGGCATTCTCTGAATTATTCACTTGCATTGGGGTATTCTATTTTTAAATATGAAGTAAATATAGTGGATTGCCATTGGAAATAAAAGAAAAAATAAAACCCAGTAACAGATTCATTTGCTACTAGGTTTTATTTATAAAAAATCTTTTAAAAGTGGTTTCTATTTCTGACGACTTTTCAAAACATTTACTACATCTTCAAGTTGAAAACCCTTGGCTTGTAGCAGAATAAGATAATGAAAAAGTAAATCTGCACTTTCGCTCAAAAACAATTCGTTATTATCATCTTTCGCTTCAATAACAACTTCAACAGCTTCTTCACCTACTTTTTGAGCAATTTTATTAATTCCCTTTTCGAATAAAGACGCAACATAACTTTTTTCAGAATCTGCATTTTCTCTTCTAACTTTGATTGTTTCTTCTAAATGTGAAATAAATCCATAATCCGATTTATTTTCTTCTGCCCAGCAAGTATCAGTACCATTATGGCAGGTTGGCCCTACAGGTTGCACTTGGATTAATAAGGTATCATTATCACAATCATTTTTGATGGAAATAAGATTTAAAAAATTGCCACTTTCCTCACCTTTCGTCCAAAGTCTTTGTTTTGAACGGCTATAAAATGTTACTTTTTGAGTATCAATTGTTTTTTGATAGGCTTCAGCATTCATGTACCCTAGCATTAAAACACTTTTGGTTTCGCTATCTTGAATAATCGCCGGAATTAATCCGTGTGCGTTTTTTGAAAAATCCATTTTTTAAGTTTTAAGTTGTAAGTTTTAAGTTTGGAATACTTAATCCTTAATCCTTACATTTATATTATTATTTTTAAGCTCTCTTTTTAATGTTTTAATTTCAATTTCCTTGAAATGAAATACGCTTGCTGCTAATGCTGCGTCGGATTTCCCCGCTACAAAGGTATCCACAAAATGCTGAATATTCCCCGCTCCACCTGAAGCAATTATTGGAATATTAACTATTTGAGATAATGTTGCCAAAGCTTCATTTGCAAAACCATTTTTGGTGCCGTCATTATCCATTGACGTAAAAAGAATTTCTCCTGCTCCGCGTTGTTCCACTTCTTTTGCCCAGTCAAATAAATTCAATTCAGTAGGCACTTTTCCTCCTACTAAATGAACTATCCATTGTCTTTCAATTTGTTTTGCATCGATTGCAACAACAACACATTGGCTTCCAAATTTTTGTGCCAAATCATTAATTAACTGCGGGTTTTTAACAGCAGCTGAATTAATAGAAATTTTATCA